>JBAVAV010000114.1:0-4396 GCA_049585895.1 Candidatus Sulfotelmatobacter sp.
TGTAGCCGGGCCCGTGGATTGATCCGTGCGCGATCGAGGGCTCCTTCCCAATGTTTTCCATGATGTCGATCTCGCCACAATCGGGCCATCCGGCTTTTTCGATGTTATCGCCTAACATCCAAAAAGCCGGCCACATGCCCAGGCCGAAGGGAACTTTGATACGGGCTTCGAAACGGCCATATGTCTGGGAGAATTTGCCCAGAGTCTTCAGCCTTGCAGAGGTGTAGTTCGCCTTTACACCATCTGGCCCCGTGTAGTTCTCTTGTCGCGCCTGAATCACCAGGTTTCCATCTTGAATGGCCACGTTCTCCGGCCGATTCGTGTACGACTCCAACTCCTCATTTCCCCAGGTTTTCGCGCCAATATCGAAGGCCCATTTGGATTGGTCCACCGCAGAACCCTTCGGGCCGTTAAACTCGTCCCTCCAAACCAGTTTCCATTCCGTTTCCTTCGTCTTGGAAGCAGACACCTGAGCGGTGCTGCCGACTGAAACGAAGAAAGACGCAACAACGGCCAGCACGCCGATGGCGACTGCCGGTGGCGCCGATCCTCCGGTGCTACGGATAAGTTGAAGACTGACGGGTGCCGTCTTCGAGAACGATTTCAGGTTCATTCAGTGCCTTCCCGCGCGGAGCAGAAATCTTATTGAGCTGGGGAAGTCAGAAAACATTGGCCGCTCCCTTCCGGGTTTGATCGTGCCAGACCCTTGCCCGCGCCACTCGTGGCAAGTTCCGAGGCCGCCAGTTCGACCCAGAAAGTAGGAAATTGACCCCGGTTCCGGCCATGCCGAGTGCGAAATCTGTGCCTGCCATTTTGGCAGCACGCCCGCCACCGCCCTGACGACAGTGCTCTACGCCGCGTGCCAACCGCTGTCGATGCCGGTGAGATAAACGTGCCGCGCCTCGTGAATTTTACGGGCTGAATCCAGCACATGGTGGCCCGGTCCGCAGAGATATTGAAACACTCTCTCCAGTTCATCCGCGCTGTCGAAGTATGTCCCGTAAGAAGCGCGTCATTCTCTCCAGCAATTACTTAGATGGGACGACGAACCCAGAGGTTCCGCAACTTCAAAACCCTTCGCCTACTTCATCGCCGGAGTAACAGTGATCTTGCGAAACGCAACATGCCCATCCTCGCTGCCCTGCAGGTAAATCGGACCCGGCAATTCCTCGTGGCTGTCGAGAGCGCCACCGGTGATGCCGGGAATCTCCTGATTGTCAATAATGGTCTTGCCATTCTGCACAACCGTAATCATTCTCCCTGTCAGGGTAATATCGAAGGTCTGCCATTCTCCGGGTTTGCGCGGCATTTCAGGCATCGGAGCCAGGAAACCGTACACCCCACCAGTGTGGTGACTCGGAGGCTCCGGGATGGAGTTATCTTCGATCTGAACCTCGTACCGCCCTCGTAAATAGACACCGCTATTCGCGCCGGCTCCGCAGTTAAACTCGACGTGCAGTTTGAAGTCTTCCAACTTTGAGTCGTTAATAATCTCCGGGCCGTGCCCCGGGCTGACCAGCGTTCCATCCACCACCGTCCATGTGGGTGATGCATTCGGACTATCGACATGCCATCCGGTCAGATCCTTGCCGTTGAACAGCTCTACCGGCTTGCCCCACTTCGGCGTACCAGTTCTTTTCAGCGATGGCGCCCTCTTGCCAGTCCATGCCCATGTAGTTCCATCGGGTCCGGTGGTAGTGCCGGTCAGACTGTTCCCACTCAGTCGGCCGTGGAAGACCATGTCATCTTGCCGCTCCTCATCTGCCTTGGGCGAGACGAACGTAAGAACGCCGTTCGCAAGTTCAGCCCTAGGAAGCGGCCGGGCGTGTCCCCAACGGCTCACCAGTTGTGCGTTCAACTCTCCATTTTCTTGCTGCAACTCCAGCCAGGAGGGGTATTCACGATCCGGCACCTTGAGGGTTAAGTCCCAACGTCCGAGAAAGGGTTGGACTGAGTTCATGCCGGCCCTCTCGTGAGTCTGCGAATAGCTGTTAGAGGGCCAGCAGAACGGCAGGGCGAGGGCAAAGCAGGCTAGCTTCGACAGCTTCATATAATGAGTAGTCGTCCCCAACGAAAAAAGGGTTGTGAAACCGGTTTCTTCGCCCTTCCTTAATTAGTCATCTTTATCTGGCTTGTCAAGCAATTTCCACCTTCCACATGAAGCTTCTGGCGAATCACTTGTATCGCCCTCGCCGCTGATCTGTCAGAGGTGGTTCCAGGACGGCGTCCGGAACCCGGATTTGATGTTCTGCTTTCTAATACGGAGTACAGCCCGGTTCGCATGCAACCCAGGGTGGGTGATGTCACGTCTTTGTGACTCTTAGGTAGGTCGAGTACTGCTCTTCTCCGATGTCCGTAAAAGGCAGCATCTTGATTGACGCACCCGCGGTTCTTACTTGCCAGCTTCGCTTATCCATCCTCTTGGCGGCCAGCAAATCCGCCTGTTTCAACGCCGGTTGATTGTCTGTAATGGCAAACAGTACCAGCGGCCCGAATAGTAACGCGACGGTCTCCGGATGCTGCCGATCGAGCGGTTCGATCCGTGTCGTCATTGGCAAATCCAATTCGACGCGATCGCTGCTGCTCCATTGGCGATGAATGGCCGCAAAACTTCCGGGAGTCGTTGTCATTTTTTCGCGCCGGCCGTTTATCGAAATCGAGGCCCCCTGGGCCCACGCTGGAATCCGAAACCTCACGGTAAACTCTCTTGGCTGTGAGGTATTGACCTCGAACTGCACAACGGTGTCGAACGGGTAGAGGCTTTTTTGGATCAGCACTACGTGAGCTCCATCCTGCGTCCATCGCAGGATGGATGGAATATACAAATTCACCCATATGCCTTGCGGATCACGCAAATACGTGTTGATGCGATAATCGGCTGCCACTTGGGGCAACGTGCCCGAGCAGCAGGACCAGTGCTGAGTGTTTGAGTAAACCTTCCGCCCCTTGAAGTTATAATCGGAGTAATAGAAGGTCCGCCCGTCGGCCACTAACGGCTTCGCGCCGAGCACGGTGTTGTACATCATGCGCTCCATGCTGTCGCCATATCGAGACTCGCGAGTCACGCGCATCAGGTAGCGTGTCAGCTTGAAATGCGCATACGAACCACACGGTGTTTCAAAGCTGCAATGGCTGCCGGTAAGACTGGCATAGAGGTCCGGACTGTCCGGGGCGCGCAGCTGCTCATCCGGCCCCCATCCTCCAGTGGCAAAACTTTGCTGCGACAGCATCACAAACCCGTTCCTGGCCGCGCGCAGGTGTTTCTCACTGCCCAAAGTGAGGTACGCCTGCATGGCTGCGCTCAGCGAGTTCACATGGCTGTAGGCGTGTCTGCCGGCAAGGTTGTTCCGGCCTTCCGACAACGGATCGTAGTACTCATCGAAGAGGTATTGCCGCCCTAGCTCTCGGTAGCGGTCTCCCGCGCCGCGTTGGTATGCCAGAAACAGATTTTCCGAGATCGTGTAAGACTCGTCCCAAGTCCAGGTAAAGTCCTTACTAGGCCGCCAATCTTTTCCGTTGGCGACGGCGTGCTTGGGAAAATGGGGCAGGGCCGTGTCGGTGGTGTGTTCCAGAATTGCGTAGGCGTCGGGGTCGCCGACGTACCGGTGAGAATCAATCAGCCCGCAAACGATTTTATCGTAGCAATACGTGGGAAAGCGGTTCTTGTCGTAGTAGTCGCTGGAAATCGTCTGAGCATACAGGCGATTCAGGCGCAGTACTTTGTCGCGCGTGGCCTGATCCGGGCGAATAGCATACATGCGTGCCAGCGCCGAAACCCATTGGCCAAAAGTACAACCGGGAGCAAATCCATCCTCATCTTCGCCCCACTTGTAATCGGGATTGTAATGGTACCAGCCACCCAGATCCTGACCGGGTGCCGCCTGGCCGCTCATCTGACGCAGCGGTTTCAGCAGGCTGTCGTCGCTCAAGCCCATAAGGATGGAGTGAGTGTTTTCAAGCTGCTTCTCATGAATCTCACTCGTCAGCATCACATCGCCGTAGTCAAACTGTTCAAGCGGCGGCAGCCCCGGAGCAGCGGCGAACATTCCCGGAAGCAGTCGGCGGGGAACCGCGATCCCCGCAGTCGCCATTGAAGCTGACTGCATGAATCGTCTGCGCGAAACTCTAAGTGGGCTGAACATGGACCATTGTCATCGCGTCAAAGTCAGGTTTCCCGAGATGCTTGAAGGAAGGCTACCACTTTACTTCCTTCTTTCTTTCTTCTGAGAGTTTACCAAGTGACCTGTCCGGTAGTGGCGCCGGTTGATTCAACAGTATTACGCCCTCTCTGCCCGATGCGCTGGAGTGCAATCATGCAGAAGCGACAACTCCGATTCGTAAAGCAGACCCCTCCGGCCATCGGCGTATGCGAACGGTGCAACGCTCAATTCAAGTC
>JBAVAV010000115.1:0-4883 GCA_049585895.1 Candidatus Sulfotelmatobacter sp.
GGATAACGAAACCACAAAACACTAAGGAGGAATAATTTATGGCACAAGAATTTCGGATTAGTGAAATCAAGTACGGGCAAACACTTACTCCAGTCAATGAGGAGCAGGTCGCGTTCTATAAACGGGAATTCGCCGCTGGCCGAGCGGTCGCACCAATCCTTGTGGATGCGAACATGGCTCTGCTGGAAGGGCGGCACAGATTAGAGGCGGCAAAGTCGCTGAACCTAAAAACGATTTCGGGCGACTTTCATATTGCAACACCACTCGATTTGCCCGGCAGAAAGGAGATTGCCGCCGCGATCAGTGCAGCGACCGCTGGACTGGCAAGAAATATCAAGATCGTGGATCGCCGCGATCCGGCCAGTATCCGCACCGAACTTGAAAACTTCCAGCACAGACGCGGGCTTCTCGAAAAGGACCGTGCCTATTGCGCCGCGTCGGTCGTTGAGGTGACCGGGAAATTGGTGGCGTTGCGGGCGCTAAAAAAGAAGTACGCGACGCTGGCCGAAACCGCACCGCATTATGGCCGCGCAGTCGATGAGGCCGCCGGGAAGATTGCCAAGCTGGAGCCCGACCTGGCCTTTGCGAAAGACCGCGAATCACGATTGCAGAAAATTGTGGATTCAATCGACAAGCAGATTGAGAACTTCTTGGCGCACACGCCGGGGAAGGGGTTCCCTACGAACGCCGGACTGCTGCAGGAAGCTAACGAGATCAAGAAAATGGAGCGTGAATTAGCGGCGCTCTGACACAAGTTTGGGCGCGGAGCTGTCAGGAAACTCCACAGTAGTTAACCTTCCGCTGCTGACGGAGGGCCGACCTGACGATCCGCGCTCAATTCAGATTCTCGGACTGTCGTACCGTTGCTGGCGACCACGTCCGAGAACGCCTGGCCGGGGTTAGTCGGGAACTTCGCAAAGCAGAAGGGCGTTCCACCCTACTGCGATGCCCTCCGCCCGACGCCCGGCTACAGGCCGAAACTAGGGAAGGTTTTATATGCGCGTGAAACTACGCACGATGTGCTTGCCTGATGACATCGGCAGCATTGATTGGGAGGACTCAGATGCAAAGAAACGAAAAGAAAAAACTTCTAAAGACACTCGCAGACTTGAGCACCGCTTTAAGAGAGGCGGCGGCAGTCGCGGAGGCGGCGGTCGCAACGGCGACCGCAACACAAGCATTGCTGGCGCGGAGCGAGTCGAACGCCGAGCAGTGGCGGCAACTATGCGAAGCGGCGCAACGACCGGTCAGTGTTAGCGTGCCTGACGAGATCAAGCCTCTTAATGGGTGGGTGAACTGATCTGGGTGATTTTCGGTAGCGAGCTATTCTGTGTTGCTAGGCTTTTTCTCTTCTTCGGCGCGAAAGTTCTCGTACATGGCTTCTTCATCGGTCGCGTAGTCCTCGAAGCGATCTAGGGGATAGGCAACGAACCCGCTCTTAGAGATGTGGTGAAGCATGATTTCACCGCCAATGTAGAGCCTCGTGCCCTCCGTCGGACTGGCTGCTTGCACTTCCCTTTGATCGTCCATGATCCGCCTGATGTCCCGTGGAATCTGATAGCCCTCGGGAAGTCTGCATTCTGGTTTATAGCCGAGACCATAGCCAACTCTCTCCGAACGGAATTCGTTCGCAGAGCGGTAGGCGAAGGTACGGATCAGTCCAGTGTTTTCGGAGAATCCGAAATGATAAACGGTAGTCGTTCTATTTGTGTCTGTGATGGAGAACTCCTGTTTGAACCTCAGCCAGTAGGCAGCGAGAATGCGGGGAGTGTGGTAGTCCAGATGTTCGATCCCTCTAACAAGCATGTTGTCATTGACTTGAACGAACCATCTTCCGAGAAAGCCGCCAGCCCCCGTTCCGGCCATGATAAGCCTGAGATGGGGCACGATGAAAGCCTTGGTGGTGAATCTTACGGGCTTTCCATCTGGTGACACAGCCAAAGTGTCAGTCGCCACGAGTGCCTGAGTCTCATCAGTCCAGAATATAAGCGATGACATAGTTGGTTTCTGTCCTTCGACTGGAGTACATTTACCCGCAAAGTTCTAAAGAGGTGTGCCGCATGAATCAGCTCACTGGGTGGTTATGTGCGACGGTGTTGGGAGTCGCACCGGTTGCCGTTGCGCAGACTCAGGATGCAACAGCCCTTGAGGCACAGTATAAGACGTGTGCCAAGCACTACATTCCGGCTGACAAGTGTACCCCGGAGATTTACCAGCAACTCAAAGACAAGGACAACGCTCCTCTGGACCCAACTACAGCTTCGGCGCTAAAGGCGGTAAAAGAGTATCAAACAGGGCTGCTGAATCCTGACAGTATGCAAGTTCGTACTGCCTACGTCACGGATAAGCACGATGTTTGTTTAGAGATCGGCGCGCAAAATGGCGCCGGCGGAATGGCCGTCGAGCATGTTGTGCTCACAAGTAAGGGAAAGTGGCGCAAACAAATTTCTGATCCAATTATCATCGACCCTTGGCTGGGGATTTGTCAGAAAAAAATATTCTCATTACTTCCCCCACCTCGGGGAGGAGCGATGCTCCCCGGCGCAGACGTGACCGACAAGGTCAATCTAGCCCTCAAGAACGAGCGTTGAATTCCGCTGCACGTTTGCTGCATGATAATCTACCCACTAGATCGAAAATGGGTAGTGTTTCAGTTTGAAGATGCAGGGGAAGCGCAGCATGAGCAGCCCAGATCGTAGCTGTGTTATCCGTCTTACCGAGGCCCAAGCGTGTATCCCCGGCCCTTCGGGCGAACACGCCGTCGTAGTCTTTCGGCGTGGCCCTCTTGATGTAGCCCTTTCCATCCCTCTGCGCCCGAGCCAGCAGACGCCACACGCGCAGGACGAGATTTACTTCATCGTTCGTGGCCGAGGAGTGCTCATCCACGATGGCAAACGGGACGTTTTCGAGTCAGGCGACCTGCTGTTTGTGGCTGCGGGAATCGAGCATCAACTACAGGACATTTCCGAGGATTTCGCCATGTGGCGCGTGTTTTATGGCGCCGCTGGCCGAGAGCGAAACTGAGACGCTACCCGAAAATGTTGTATTTTGACATGTTGCATACTCATTGCATAAAGTCTTACGTAGTGTGTCGTAATCGTGCGTAAAATGCGTGTTTGATCGTGAGCTAACGTATTGACAACACACGAGATCGTACTATTTTAGACAATGCAACGTTGCCTCAAATACCCTGCACGTATGCATATCCAAGGAGCACTCATGCGTAAATCCTTCACTGTTTTCTCTTGGTTTTTGTTTGTTGCTTTGACCGCTTGGGCGCAATCGACCACTCAGGCCGCACCTGCGGCTAAACCGAGCGCTGGGGCCAAGCCCGCCGTCCACCACGCAGCCGGTCAACCTACAGCTAATATCGAAACGACGGCGGGCAAGTTGACCTGCACCTTGTTCCCCGACAAAGCCCCCATCGGAGTGGAGAACTTTATCGGGCTCGCTACCGGTACTAAAGACTGGAAAAACGTGAAGGGGGTTACCAAGCACGGCGTGCCGCTATACGATGGCACCATTTTTCATCGCGTGATTCCCGGGTTCATGATCCAGGGCGGCGATCCCGCCGGCGACGGAACCGGCGATCCCGGATACAAGTTCAAGAACGAAGTTTCCTCCGATCTCTTATTCGATCGGCCGGGGCGTCTGGCGTACGCCAACTCCGGGCCTGACACCAACGGCTCGCAGTTCTTCATCACCGAAGATGTAGCGCACAGCGCGCACTTGAGTGGACACTACACCATCTTCGGCCAGTGCGACGAAGCGACCGTTACACTCGTCAAGCAGATCGCGCGTATGGCTACTGATCCCAGCAATGACCGCCCTTTCCGCCCGGTGAAGATTGTTCACATCACGATTACTCACGCATCCGCGGCGGCCAAACCGGTGTCGCCGGTGAAGGCACCGACAGCGGCTTCGGCGCAGCCATCGGCCACGCCCAATTAGCGCGCACCTAAAATAGCTTGGCGCACCGACGACCACCAACGACAAAATTCGCGAAAGGACCTCATGACCCGCCAACCCGGACTCTACGCCACGTTTGAAACCAGCGAAGGAACCATCGTTTGCCGACTGTTTGAGAAAGACGCGCCTAAGACCGTTGCCAACTTCGTCGAACTCGCCGAAGGCAAGCGCGAATGGACGCATCCTTCCACTCGCAAGAAATCGAAAGACCGCCTTTACGACGGAACGATTTTTCATCGAGTAATTCCCGATTTCATGATTCAGGGCGGCGATCCGCAGGGCACGGGCATGGGCGGCCCCGGCTACCAGTTTGAAGATGAGACGAAAGGTTCGCCCCATAAGTTCGATAAGCCCGGCAAGCTCGCCATGGCCAACGCCGGCCCGAACACGAACGGCTCGCAGTTTTTCATTACGGTTGGGGCTACGACCTGGCTGACTGGCAAACACACAATTTTCGGCGAAGTGGTCGAGGGACAGGATGTGGTGAACAAGATCACTGCGCTGCCACGCGGTCGGCAGGACAAGCCGAACAAGGATGTGGTGGTGAAGAAGGTAACGGTGGAGAAGGTGTAGCTGCTTCAATCACGCCAAGCTTTCCAATCGTCCAGGCTGCCCGTGGGACCGACGATGTCTCCAATGATGCGGGCAGTTCCCGCCATGCCTCCCAGCCGCCTGCGCTTGGCCGGCGATGGGGGCACGATTTCAGCCAGAGGTCGTCCGAAGCGGGTCACTCGAATCGGTTGGCGCGTCTTGCGCAGCTGCTCGATAATCGCTTAGCACCTAGCCCTAAACTCGGAAATGCCGATTTCTTTCATTCAGGCTATATTTTCACTATCGGCAAACAACTGCGCAAGATTACAGGAGCGATTCCTGCGCGAAGACGGCTATGAGCCTGCCATAGGGCGGCACTGACG
>JBAVAV010000116.1:0-3499 GCA_049585895.1 Candidatus Sulfotelmatobacter sp.
CGACTTGCCTTTCCCGAATTTCCCTCCGGGCCCGATACTCACCCCCGACGCCAAATCCATCGGGAAACCATTCGTGCTCAGCATTATCTTTGCGTCGGGTGTATTTGGAGTGAAGAATCCGCGCGCCATTTGGCTCTGCGGGTGTGAAGAAATTTCGTTGTAAGTGTGGGCGACGTTGAACGGAGCTACCTTTTCGTGAGCGGGATTGAAGGAGTAAGTTTCGGTGCGCGGAAGCGTCACGGAAAGACTGCCGCAGATGGGTGCGGCATCGGCGGGGCATGAGCACGCGAGCAGGGCGACACCCGCAGCGCCGGCGGCGAACCCGTATCCGTTCAGGTGACGAAGAAGTGGCTCCGCCAGAGGCGCGGAACCCCGGGCGCGCGGTCGAGCGCGATTGGATTTCTTACCGTTCGATCGAAACATGATTTGGCCCCGCATTACGGTCATCGCTACTCATTGCCCGGAAAAGGTGCTGAAAACGTAGCCTGCTCCCCGATTGAGATTGTTGAAGAGCGCCCCGGCTACGGCGGTTTTTCCGCTGATGGCCAGCGACGTGCCCAAGTAGGCGCCGAACCTGGCATCGGACCCGGTGAGCGTGGCCGCCTGGGTCTCGCTGGCCCATCCGCTCGTCGGCTTGACGAACACGTACGCAGCGCCCTCGTGGAAAAACGGCGAAGTCAGGTCGTTCGGGGAGTGGGAGAACCACGGGGCTCCGGAGACCACTACATTGCCGTCTGTGGCCACCGAGGCTCCCAGTTGATCCCCAGCGTTCCCGCCCGCGGCCGTTAGCTTGGCGGTTTGTGTCGTGTTTATCCAACCGCCGGGCGGTTCCACGAATACATACGCTGCGCCCGGGCCCTGGTCGAAGGCGCCCGCCGCCAAGACTTGGCCACTGATGGACACCGAAAATCCCAAGTAGTCGTAATGTTGTCCATCGGATGCAGTCAATTTGGCGGTTTGCGTCGCGTTTACCCAGCCTCCAGCCGGCTCGACGTACACATAGGCTGCGCCCTGAGCTTGATTAGATCCAACTGTTTCGTAAGGCGAACCGGCCACGACAACGTTTCCACTGGCCGAGACGGAGATACCGAATTCTTCATTAGTTTGACCATCCGAGGCGGTCAACTTGGCGGTTTGCGTCGCGTTCGTCCAGCCGCCTGCCGGCTTTGTGAACACATAAGCCGTGCCTACCGAGTTCGATTGATAGGGCGCTCCTGCAACAATGGTCTTCCCGCTGATCGACACTGATGATCCCATGCCGTCGCCCGCCAATGCATCTGATGCCGTAAGCTTTGCGGTCTGAGTAAGCGTTCCGCTCCAGCCGCCGCTCGGTTCATCGAAGACGTAGACCGCTCCGGGCTGGCTGGGAAAGGCGAACTCCTCGGGATCTCCCACGACGATTATGTTTCCGAGGATCGCAACGGAGTTGCCAAAGGTACTGCCGGGTGGCGCGTCGGAGGCAGTCAGCCGCGCAGACTCGACCATGTTTTCCCATCCCCCGCCCGACATCACGTACACCGATGCGAAACCGCCGTTAGGAGCCCCCACCACAATGACGTTTCCGCTGATCGCTACAGAGGTACCATTCCCATACGCGGTGAGACTAGAAGGCGATAACTTGGCCAGTTGCACCCAGGGAGTGCTCGCGTTAGGGTTGGCGGCATGGCCTGACTGCTGCCCGGAGGCAGCGGTGCTGAGGGACACCGAGACCACGCCGAAGAGGGCGAATCGAGCTAAGTTCACAGAATTCTCCGGGGGCACAAACACGAACACAAATAAGTGCAGAGGGGCGGTCCGTAACAAGAGCACGCAGATTTTCCTCCGTCGTCCGGAGCGTGTCAAGATGCAATTTTCTGTCGCGCCTCAGCCTCCTACCCGGTTTACGGAAATACCCGGCAAGTGGTTGATTTCAGGCGGGGTGGCCGAAATCAGCCACTGCTTTGCTTGCAACTTTTCTGCGGCTTCCGAGTTCAAATAGATAGGCGATTCAGACCGAGCAAGATCTGAAGGACCCGAGATCCGAAAGGTTCACCAGGAGTAGGAGTGGCGGATCTGAGATAAGGGAGGATCACCATGCGGTACATAAAATATTTGGCTTTGGTTGCGGTTCTGATGCTTCCGCTGACCTATTCACAGGCGCAGGTCAGAGTGGGTATTGGATTTGGTCCGGGCTACATTGCTGGCCCGCCAGTGTGCGAGTGGGGCTATTACGGCTATTATCCCTACGCCTGCGCTCCCTACGGCTATTACGGGCCTGGCTGGTTTTCCGGCGGATTGTTTATTGGCGCCGGACCCTGGTATCGCGGATATTGGGGCCGCGGCGGGTGGGGTCGCGGGTTCGTCGGCGGGCGTGGATTTGTTGGCGGGCGTGGATTTGTTGGCGGACGTGGATTTGTCGGCGGCCATGGATTCGTTGGCGGACGCGGATTCTCAGGACGCGGCGCCGCCCCGGCTGTCCATGGAGGCGTTGCCAACGGTGGATTTCACGGAGGCGGTGCGTCCCACATCGGAGGCGGATTCCATGGAGGTGGTGGTGGCCACGGTGGCGGACACCGCTGAGCGGTGAGGCAGGTTGAATCGCGAAGACGAAACGGCTGGCAGCGAAACGTTGCCGGTCGTTTTGTTTTTCTGACTTTGCGGGAAGCGCCTTCGCGGAACTCGCCAAGGTCCTATTCGGACCCGTTCATACGATTCCTTGCGCCGCCCATTTTGCTCTGCATTTGCCCTGTACCCGTGGCCCTCATTCTTGCTAGAATGTGCGGTTCACACGGATCGCTGCGTAGTAAAATGGATGCGTAATCCCAGGAGAGTTAAACCTTTATGACCTACGTGATAGCCGAGCCTTGCATCAACACGAAAGATACCGCATGCGTGGATGCCTGTCCGGTGGATTGCATTCATCCTAAGAAAGACAATCCCGCCTACGCTACCGCGGAGTTGCTGTATATCGATCCGGTGGAATGTATTGACTGCGGCGCATGCGTGCCTGTCTGCCCGGTGTCGGCCATCTTCGCGCTCGACGACCTGCCCGAGAAGTGGAAGGAATTCACCGCAAAAAATGCGGCGTACTTTGGCCGGTAGTTCCACCGTCGTCTGTGATTCTCGGGGCACCGGAAAGTCAGCCTGCCGGGAAAACGAAAACTGTTGTTCTGATTTCTTGCCCGAAGTTCTGGGCGCACATTCCTCATGGGCGCGCCTTTGCAATTTCTGGCGCGAAATAGGCACTCGCCACTTCCGCGTCTCCTAAAGGATTCACTGTATTGAACCAGAGGCGTTCTGCGCCTAATTTGAGTTTTGTAAACAGGGTCTACGACTTTGGGGCGATCATGGGTTAGTGTCGCAGACAATTGCGACGTTCCGGCCCTCCCGACCGCCCAGCCTATTTTTCGGCTTAACCAACTTCCTCAAGAATTTAAACACTTCCTCCAAAAGCTAAGTCCCGCGGAGCAACGGAATCGATGCTTCGCAGACGCGAGATTAGTATTCGCAAGGGTTCCAA
>JBAVAV010000117.1:0-4025 GCA_049585895.1 Candidatus Sulfotelmatobacter sp.
GGGCCACTACGAGCGATTTACCCACGCCAAGCTTTCGCGCGACAACAACTGGACCACCGGCCGCCTTTATGAGCAGATCATCGCCAAAGAGCGCCGCGGCGATTACCTCGGCAAGACCGTGCAGGTGATTCCGCACGTCACTAACGAGATCAAGGCGGCGATGAAAAAAGTGGCGCAGGAGGTGGATGTCGCTATCGTGGAAGTCGGCGGCACCGTGGGCGACATCGAATCGCTGCCCTTCATGGAGGCCATCCGGCAGATGCGGCAGGAACTCGGGCGCGAGGACACGCTGTTCGTTCACGTGACCCTGGTGCCGTTCATTGCCGCGGCGCAGGAACTGAAAACCAAGCCCACGCAACACTCGGTGAAAGAGCTGCTCAGCATTGGGATTCAGCCCGACATTTTGCTTTGCCGCACTGACCGCTTTCTGGCGAAGGAACTGAAATCGAAGATTGCGCTCTTCTGCAACGTGCAGGAAGAAGCCGTGATCACCGCCAAGGACGTGGCTTCGGTCTACGAAGTGCCATTGGTTTTTGCCCATGAAGGGGTGGATACCCTGGCGCTGAAATACCTCCATTTGCAGGCCGGGGAGCGCGATCTTTCCCGCTGGGAAGACATTGTGCACCGCGTTTACAACCCGAAGGACACGGTCACAATCGGCATTGTCGGCAAATATGTGGAGTACGAGGATTCGTACAAGTCGCTGAAAGAGGCGCTGATTCACGGCGCGCTGGCGCACAATCTGAAATTGCAATTGAACTGGATCGAGGCTGAGGGCCTGGAAAGCGGCGAGACCTCCGACGCGCAACTGGAAAACTACGACGGCATTCTGGTGCCTGGGGGATTTGGCAAGCGCGGCATCGAAGGCATGCTGGTGGCGATCCGCTACGCTCGCGAGAAAAAAGTGCCCTACTTCGGCATTTGCCTGGGAATGCAGACGGCGTGCGTTGAATTCGCGCGCAACGTGGCCGGGCTGGAAGACGCCAACTCCAGCGAGTTCGATCCCGCTACGCCGCACCGCGTGATCTACAAGCTGCGCGAGCTGCGCGGCGTGGAAGAACTCGGCGGCACCATGCGGCTTGGCGCGTGGACCTGCAAGATCGAGCCCAACACACTTGCCCATAAGATTTACGGCACCCTCGAAATCAGCGAGCGCCACCGGCACCGCTACGAGTTCAATCGCGAATATGAAGAGCCTATGGTGGCCGCCGGGCTGCGCATTTCCGGATCGACTCCCGATGGGACCTACGTTGAGATGGTGGAACTGCCCGATCATCCTCATTTCATCGGCTGCCAGTTTCATCCCGAGTTCAAGTCGAAGCCGCTGGAGCCGCATCCGCTGTTCAGTACCTTTATCAAGGCGGCGTACGAGCATGGCTCGAAGCGGCGAGCGGAGAAGGAAACTGCGGCGGTGGAGATGTTTCACCGGCCGGAAAAAGTGGCGCGGCGGTAAAACGTTTTTGAATTGACCACGGGCTACTGACCACTGACCACCACGTTCCAAGTCGGCGATGTTCGCATTGGTTCTGGCAGTCTTTTTCTCATCGCGGGCCCATGCGTGATTGAGAGCGAAGATCACGCCATCCGCATGGCGGAGATTATCAAGGGCGTAGCTCGGTCTCTCGATTTTCCGTTCATCTTCAAGGCCAGCTACGACAAGGCAAACCGCACCTCGATCCGCAGCTTTCGCGGCCCGGGCATCAAGGAAGGCCTGCGCATTCTGAAGAAAATTAAGGACGAGGTTCGCGTGCCCGTGCTTACGGACGTGCACGAGGCCGCGGATGTCGCGAAGGTTGCCGAAGTGGTCGATGTCCTGCAGATTCCAGCATTCCTCAGCCGGCAGACCGATCTGGTGGTTGCTGCGGCGCTCAGCGGCCGCCCGGTGAACATAAAAAAGGGGCAATTCGTTTCTCCCTGGGATATGCGTCACGCGGTGGAAAAATGCCGCGAGGCAGGGAACACGCAGGTCCTTCTGACCGAGCGCGGCTCGAGCTTTGGCTATAACAATCTGGTTGTCGATATGCGGTCTCTGACCATCATGCGCAACTTTGCTCCTGTAGTATTCGACGCGACTCATTCGGTGCAACTGCCTTCCGCGCAGGCTGACGACAAAAATCCTACCGTCAGCGGCGGGCAGCCCGAGTTCATTCCGGTGCTGGCTCGGGCCGCGGTCGCCGCGGGTGTGGACGGTGTTTTCCTGGAAGTTCACGACAATCCTAAGGAAGCGAAATCCGACGGCGCGAATGCGCTGGAGTCGACCAAGCTGCGCGGGGTGTTGAAAGAGTTGCTGGCGATCGAGAAGGCGCTTGATTTGGCTCGCACCACGCTATAACGTTCACCGGTTACCCTTCAACGGCGCCGGTTTCTCCGTGGTAGATTTGAATCCAGACCATGAAATACATCGCCGACTGGGCGCTCAACGTTGCCACGCTGCGCGGCGCTAGTTTTGCCGACGTGCGCATCGTCAATCAGCGCAGCCGGGCGCTCAGCACGAAGAATGGCAAAGTGGGCAGCGCCTCCGACGCGGAATCGCTGGGCTTCAGCGTGCGGGTCATCGCAAACGGCGCGTGGGGATTCGCGGCCTCGGAAGATTTGTCCCGCGCTGCGGTCGAAGCTACGGCGGCTCGCGCCGTCGAAATCGCCCGCGCTTCAGCGCAGGTGAAGCGCCACGACGTTCAGCTTGCCCGAGAAAAACCTGTTACAGCCGAGTGGACCACACCTTACAAGATCGATCCATTCTCTATCTCGGTCGAACAGAACATCGATCTCCTGTTGAAGATCGATTCTGAAATGCGCGCCATCGCCGGCATCACGCTGGCGGAAGCGAACCTCAACTTCAATCGCGAGGAACAATGGTTCGTCTCGTCGGAAGGCGCAGACATTCACCAAACCAAGTATTCGACGGGAGCAGGCTACGCCGCGTACGCGTTTGCCGGCAGCGAAATTCAAAAGCGGTCATATCCGAATTCTTATGGCGGGCAGTGGCAGAACAAAGGTTATGAGCTGATTGAAGAATTGAAACTGGTTGAGAACGCCCGCCGCATCGCCGAAGAGGCGGTTGCGCTGCACCATGCCGATCAATGTCCGGAAGGGACGTTCGATCTGATTCTCGACAGCTCACAGTTGGGGCTGCAGATTCACGAATCGGTCGGACATCCCATCGAGCTTGACCGCGTGCTGGGCATGGAAGCGAATTTCGCGGGCACGTCGTTCCTCACGCTCGACAAGTTGCGAAACCTGCGTTACGGCAGCGAGATGGTGAACGTGGTCGCCGACGCCCGCCAGGAGCACGGTCCGGGCCTGGGGACGTTTGCTTTCGACGATGAAGGCGTGCCCGCACAGTGCACGCCGATCATCACCCACGGATTATTCACGGGGTATCTCAGCTCGCGCGAGACGGCGCACACCATCGGCGAAAGCCGCTCCGGCGGGACGTTGCGCGCCGAAGGCTGGAACCGTCTGCCGATGATTCGCATGACCAACATCAGCTTGCTGCCCGGCGTGAAGCCGCTGACTCTCGAGCAACTGATTGCGGCGACCGATCATGGAATCTTGATGCAGACCAACCGCTCGTGGTCGATTGACGACAAGCGATATAACTTTCAATTCGGCTGCGAGATCGGTTGGGAGATCAGGCACGGCAAGCGCGTGCGGATGTTGAAGAACCCGTCGTATTCCGGCATCACGACTGAGTTCTGGAATTCGCTGGACGCCATCTGCTCGCGTGATGCGTGGACGCTGTGGGGCACGCCGAACTGCGGCAAGGGCCAGCCGCAGCAGGTCATGGGCACGGGACACGGCGCCGCGCCGTCGCGGTTTCGCAGGATTAAGGTGGGGAGTGCTTACAAAGGAAGTTAGTTTCACCACAGAGACACAGAGACACAGAGAAAAACAAGAAACAACCGATGCTAAACCAGGACCAAGCTGGCGACATCCTCGACCGCATCCAGAAGGTTTCGAGCGCGGACGAGGTCGAGGTGCTTTTCTCCGGTGGCCGTTTTGCTCTCACCCGCTTCGCCAACAAC
>JBAVAV010000118.1:0-2472 GCA_049585895.1 Candidatus Sulfotelmatobacter sp.
CACCTCGCCCATTCCGCCCTGGCCAATTTTCTCGAGAACCCGGTAATAGCCAATGACTCGATCAGCCATAGTCTGCAGGGTGAGCGCCTTACTCTGGGATGTTAGGTGGGGATATCAATTCAGTCAATAGCCCGGCCTAATACGCACTTGCCCACTGGTAGCCGTTCTCGACGCCGCGGATGGCAGAAAGTTACGTCGTCCGGTAGGGCTGTAATGCCTAATAGGTCAGTTCGGACGGCGCAATTCAAACGCCGCTTGACCGTGCCCGTGCTATAATCCCTGTTCGCCGGCATACAAAAGCGAGGCAAATCCTGTGATCTCCGCTGCGGCGAATCCTGCGCCATTCAAGATCGCTGTTCAAGAACGCCATTCAGAACGATAGATACGAGGTAAGACCATGTCTGGCCATTCAAAATGGGCCACAATCAAGCATAAAAAGGGAGCGCTTGACGCCAAGCGCGGTAAGATTTTTACTCGTTTGATCAAGGAAATCAGCATAGCCGCCAAGAACGGCGGCGGCGATCCCGATACCAACCCGCGTCTGCGCGGCGCCATTGTCGCCGCCAAGGCCGAGAACATGCCTGCCGATAACATCAAGCGCGCCATCCAGCGCGGCACCGGCGAGCTTCCCGGAGCCACGTATGAAGAATTCTCTCTCGAAGGCTACGGCCCGGGCGGTGTCGCCGTTCTCCTCGACATTAACACCGACAACCGCAATCGTACGGTGAGCGAAATCCGGCACTGCTTCGGCAAGAACGGCGGCAACATGGCCGAGGCCGGCGCGGTCTCCTGGATGTTCCACAAAAAGGGCGACATCATTATTCCCAAGACTGCCGCGAAAGAGGACGACCTCATGAACATCGTTCTCGAAGCCGGTGGCGAAGACTTGAACGATGATGGAGAAAGTTGGGAAATCCTCACCGAGCCGTCCGCCTACGAAGCCGTCCTCGAAGCCGTGAAGAAAGCTGGAATCGAGCCCGCCTCCTCCAGCGTAGCCATGATTCCGCAGAACTACATCAAGCTGGAAGGCCAGGCGGCCAATACGATGATCCGGTTGATGGAAGCGCTGGAAGATCAGGACGACGTGCAGAACGTGCATTCCAACTTCGATATCGACCAGAAGCTGCTGGAAGAAGTGGCTGGATAGTCATCTCGAATCACGCCGAGGAATAATCGCATGTCCGAGGTGACTTGTCTGTACGCGCTCCTATCTCTTCTCCCGCCTCGAGGCCGTTCGTCTTAAAGCGTGTACTTGAGTCCTGCCAGCGGTTCCTAAAAGTTTTCAACAGAACAGTGGATAATTCTGTGGAAAACTGCAGCACTATCTTCGCAAGTAGTTCAGCCGCAAATGTTTCAGCATTTTGCACTGGAGCGAGGGCTGGCACTCTCGGGGTAGGGAACTTCACCGATATCTCGCGGGGTTAAGATTAAAGCCGTCAAGTAGAGATGAAACTGCGGCTCGACAAACTCCTCGTGGAACGTGGGCTCGCCGCTTCGCGCGAACGTGCGCAGGCCCTCATTCTCGCCGGAAATGTCCTGGTGGACGAGCAGAAGCTCGACAAGGCGGGGGCGCAGGTCTCCGAGAGTTCCGCGATTCGTTTGCTTAGCGAGGATCTCAAATACGTCAGCCGCGGCGGCCTCAAACTGGAGCGAGCCTTACAGCATTGGCAAATCAAAGTTGCCGGTAAGGTGTGCCTCGATGTCGGCGCCTCCACCGGCGGCTTCACCGATTGCCTGCTGCAACACGGTGTAGCCCGCGTGATTGCGGTGGATACCGGTTATGGCCAGATGGATTTCGAGCTGCGCCAGAATCCCCAGGTGCGGCTCCTCGAGAAACGCAATGCCCGCTATCTTACCCGTGACGCGGTCGGTGAATCCGTTGACCTAATCGTGATGGATGTCTCGTTCATCTCCGCTACTCTTGTCCTTCCGGCCGTGGTGCTAGCCGCCTTTCCTGAATCTCCAGCCGAGCGCCGCGGGCGGCAACTTATCGTGCTCGTTAAACCTCAATTCGAAGCAGGCAGGGAACACGTCGGCAAAGGCGGCATCGTGCGCGACGAGTCTGTCCAACTGGCCGCTGTCGAAAAAGTCAGGAAGACCTTGCTGGACCTTGGCTGCGCCGTCACCGATGTCATCGAATCGCCAATCCGAGGCGTCGAGGGCAACCGCGAATTCCTCCTCCGTGGGGTTTTCTGACTCCGTGCTCCTCCGTGCCCTCTGTGGTTAAAGCTTTTTCAGAAGATTCTGTACAATCTCTCTTTCCCCATGGCAAGCTCGCAATCATCTTCCCAGGCGAAGGTCGCGGCCATCATCTCCCGGCCGGATCGCGCCGAAGTGGCGCGCGCAGTTCCCGGACTGCTGGAATGGTTCCGCGCTCACCACTACCAGGTCATCGTCGACCGGGAAACCAGCAGGTTCACCAACGGCCTGGAAGTGGTTGAGCGTTCGCAGTTGTCTTCGCGGCCCTTGGAC
>JBAVAV010000119.1:0-2488 GCA_049585895.1 Candidatus Sulfotelmatobacter sp.
CTATCATCCCGAGGATTTCGATGTGCTGTGGCGCATAGACCAGGACTGTTTCCCTCCCGGGATTTCCTATTCCCGCCAGGAACTCAGTTTCTATCTGCGACGTCCGGGGTCGTTTGGACTAGTAGCCAGCGGCCGAGCGGCTGAATCGATTGCTGGCTTTATTGTGGCGGAGAGTGGCAGCCATGGGTCCGGGCATGTCGTCACCATCGACGTGATCGCCACGGCCCGCCGCTCCGGCGTGGGGTCACTGCTGCTGCGTGCCGCCGAAGACCGGCTGCGCGCCGCCCGTTGCCGCGACGTGGCTTTGGAGACCGCCGTCGACAATATCTCGGCGCTGTCGTTCTACAAACGCCACGGCTACAGTGTGATTCGCACCTTGCCGCGCTATTATTCCAACGGCGTGGACGCGCTGGTGTTGAAAAAAGAGTTTGGATCCGTCGTTTGATCCTTACAACATAAGCGGTGCGATGAACATCTTCAGGCAGGAATCGTTTGTGCTATCCGGAGGCCTACGCGCTGAAAACATTTCGGTTCCTGCTCTTATTCCAGCTAGGTCGCTTTACTTACCTTTATGAAAGTTGCTATTCAGGGCGAACTCGGTTCCTTCAGTCACGAAGCCGCGGAGCGCATGCTGGCACGCTGCACGGTTGTCCCCTGTGCTCGCTCTGCCGAAGTTTTTGACCGCCTCGAACGCGGATCTGTCGCCGCCGCCGTCATCCCTATCGAAAACACCCTGGCTGGCACGGTGGCCGAGCACGCCGATCTCCTGGTCGCTCGTGCCGTCTTTATCCAGGCCGAGTATCAGCTTCGCATCGTGCACAACGTGATTGCTGCTCCGGGAGCGAAGCTCGGCTCATTGCGACGGGCGTTATCCCATCCAGTTGCACTCGAGCAGTGTCGAGATTTCTTTCGCCGCTATCCCCGGATTGAGGCCGTCCCGTTCTATGACACCGCAGGCAGCGTCAAGCATGTAATGGCCAACCAGCTTCGCGACGCCGCCGGCATTGCTGGACACCAGGCCGCCGAACAATACTCGGGCAAGATCCTCCAGGCCGGCATCGAAGACGACAAACGCAACTTCACCCGCTTTTTGCTGATCCGCAAAGCGCTTGGCGCAGGCCGGTCTCAGTCGCGCGCGGTGCGGCGCCTGATCCCGGTCCGCGCCAATAAAACTTCCATCGCCTTCAAGGTGAAGAATGTTCCCGGAGCGCTTTTCAAATCGCTGAGCGTGTTTGCCCTGCGCGACATCAGCCTGAGCAAGATCGAATCGCGCCCCATGCGCGGGCGCCCCTGGGAATACGTCTTTTACGTGGACTTCCTGCGCGGCGACGACGAACCCGCCCGCAACGCTCTTCGCCATCTCGAAGAGGTCGCCGATTTCGTCAAGGTGCTGGGGATTTATCGCGCCCTCTGAAAGTCTGCGACTCGCCTCTTAACCGTGGGACTCTCTGCAGAAAACAGATGTCTACCCAAGAATGTATTTGATTCTCGCCCTGGGATTCGTGTAGCCGAAGAGAGCCGGAACACTGCAGGCCGAAGCCGCCTTTACGAAGATGGCAGAGAGGTATTCCCTCGTTAGCCCCGGCACCTTGGGCACGTGAAAAAAAATGCCGATAGGAATAGAGATAGAATTGCATCTTTGGGGAGGATGAACCCTTTCCACCGAACCGTCATCTAAAGTTGAGCGACTTACACTCAAGGAGAGCCAATGAGCGAGCAACCGCTTGCCGAGCAAGCTCCTAAGTCTATGGAGACAAACGACACACGGCCCCTTCCGGTGCTTCCGGTGCGGGATACAGTTCTGTTCCCGCATGCGGTTCTCCCGCTGACCGTGGGTCGGGATAGTTCTGTCCAGCTAATCAATTCGCTCGGCGAAGATAAAACTATCGTAGTCGTGGCGCAACGCGAAGCGCGTGTGGACAACCCACAGCCCAGCGACCTTTATGCAGTCGGCACCTCGGCGGTAGTGCACAAAGTAGTCAAAATGCCCAACCAGAGCCTTTTTGTGTTTGCCGAAGGCCTGGAACGAGTGCGTTTAGGCGAGTTCACCCAGTTAAGTCCCTTCATGCGAGCGCGGGTGGTAACGGTTCCCGAGGCCGCGCCTCCGGACAGTTCTGAAATCGAAGCCCTGCAGCGCAATGTCTTAACCCTGTTCCAGCAGATCGTTGCCGGATCTCCCACTCTTTCCGACGAGCTTTCCACTGTGGCCATGAACATCGATGAACCCGGCCGTCTGGTAGATTTTATCGCCTCATCTCTGCCGTCGCTTTCGACCCCCGACAAACAGGAGACGCTTGAGACCATCGACATCCGCGTGCGGCTGGAAAAGATCAATCAGCATTTGGCAAAAGAGCTGGAAGTCCAGCAGCTACGCAACAAGATCCAGAGCGAAGTACAGGACCGGGTGCAGCAGACGCAGCGCGAGTATTACCTGCGCGAGCAAATGAAGGCCATCCAGAAAGAACTGGGCGAGCAGGATGAAGGCCAG
>JBAVAV010000120.1:0-1754 GCA_049585895.1 Candidatus Sulfotelmatobacter sp.
CGGGCTACGGCCAGCAGTTGGTCTACGTGCCGGCTCCAGCTGAAATCCCTCGCGCGGCGGATTCCGGCTTCCCGCATGGCCACTCGTAACTTAGGCGAGTGATCCGCTTCCACAACCCGCTGAGCCAGTAACTCGGGGGAGAAACGCGGGAAGTACATGGCAGCCTGTCCGCAGATTTCTTTGTGCACTGGTAGATCCGAGGCAATCACCGGAAGGCCGCTCGCCATTGCCTCCACCAAGGGATGAGCAAAGGTTTCGGCATAGGCCGGAGTCACATACAAGTCGCCGGCTCGGTACAACTGGTGAAGCGAGGCGTAGGGCACTGCGCCCAATTCAACAACCTCGTCGCTGAGCCGGAGTCGCCGCACCAGTTCTGCAGCGCTCTCGGCGCGGTACTCGCCCGGATTCGCTTTCGAGCTAAGCCTGCAGGTGAGAATTAGCCGAACTTTTCTGGGATGGAGCCTTTCCTTCAAAAGCGCAGTTGCGCGAATCAGAGTTTCAAAGTTGCGATAATAATTGTAGTGGCTGACGAAGAGTAAACGCAGAGAACCCTCGGTAGCGGCAAGCTTCGCGCAAACTTCGGGCAACAAGGGTATCTGGTCAGCAAAGAAGGTCTCAGGGTCGAAGCCATGATGAATACAGAGGACGTCTTTTCCAGTCCAAAGCTGGAGTTCCTGAGCAAAGGCTTCGCTCGGAGCCACTGTGCAATCCGCCTTTTGGATCGACCATTTTGCAAATACAGCTTTGGTTTCGGTTTCGAGCCAAAGACCGTAGTCGCCCCGCTCCCGCAAATCGCGGCGAAAATCGGTTGACGTGTACAGCGCGTTACGGCTCAGGAGTATTTGCGGCACGGGCGACCGATATAGCGCGAAATTGCCCGCGGAGATCAGGACGTTGGCGCCACAGCGGCGGACAAAAGCTGGCAGGCGCCGCTGCTCATACCAGAACCGGTTTCCCGATCTTGATTCAGCCGGTCCCTCCAGCACGACGACGCTGCCCGATTCCCTGACCTCCTTGCGGGCCAGACCGCTGACCAGGATGGTCGTGCGCACATCCTCTCGCGCCGCAAAGTGCGGCAACACGTTGCGGACGTAGGTCAGCCCTCCTCCCGCACTGGCCGCGAGCGCGTTAATGAAAAGATGGATCATTGCTGGGGGAGCCAAAAGAAGAAATGGTTCCGGTCAACAGTCGGATTCACGAGAAATCGAGCTTCATCGCCCCGGGACGCCTAACCTCTGGCGAAGGCGATCGCGGCGAGTCCTCCACCACAGATCCCCCAGTCCGGAATAGAGAAACCGATACTCCGCCGCAGAATACTTGACTTCGATTTCCCTGCGCCACAAAAGTGAAGGGATATCACGACGGGCATCGATCGCTCCGGGGCAGGGAGCAAAACAAAACCGATGATAACGTTGGATCATCTTCCAAGCATCTGCGTCTAGAGCATCCCAGCCGAACGTCCAGGCGAAAGCGTCGACTGGTTTTCCGGTCCAGGAAGCAATCAAGCGAGCGCTGTCGCCGATCTCCCGCTCCAACTTTTCCCGAGAAAGTCCAACGAGCCTCTCGTGGGAGAGAGTGTGATTGCCGATGGCATGGCCGCGCGCCGCCAACTCCGCCATCTGGACGGGGCTCATCGGCTTCCAATCTTCCCAGCTTTCGTCGCCAGGTTTGGAATTGGGATTGATTCTGGCCCGGTAGAAAGCCAGAGTTTGAGCGGCGGCACATTGCGCGAAGCCCGGCACGACAAAAAACAC
>JBAVAV010000121.1:0-4857 GCA_049585895.1 Candidatus Sulfotelmatobacter sp.
GTTGTTGGACATGGCCGAAGGAATCGATCAAATTGGCTAGCACTGTCCGTCCGCGCGAACTCAACGAAGCGGACGGACCGCGGTTGTGGAGAAGAGGTCTTTATGTCAGCCCAGCCCAATCTGATCACTCCAAGTGAGCTGTCACACTCGCTTCGAGAGGCGCCCGTCAGTCAGCAAGACGCTGCTTGCTTTCTCAACATGCACCCGAAAACTGCGGGCACCATGTAGGCACTATGTAGCATGATTTCAGGCACCCAATCCGTCTGGCTCACCGCCCGTGAGGCCGCGCTATACGTCCGCGTATCGCACCGCACTATCCTGGAATGGGCCAAGACCGGCCGCATACCCGCCCACCGTCTCAGCGGCACCGACCGTATTACATGGCGTTTCCGTGCTGAAGAGTTGGACGGTGCTATGATGGCCACGCCATCTGCCGCAAAGAATGGAGAGTCATTCAATGCGACGGGAAAGTAAAAGCACAACCGGGTCCGTAGTGAAGGACCGGCGTAGTCAAATCTGGCAGTTCTTTTGGTGGGCTGACGGCAAGCGCCACAGCACAACACTTGGACGTTTTCCCACCAAGACGGCGGCATGGAACTCGGCGCAACAGTTCCGCGCTCAACTGCCTCAACGTCAACCCTCCAGCGCGCCCATTGTGGCCGTGCTGGTAGAGCAGTACCGAGCAGAGAAGATGCCAACGCGATTCAGCACACGGCGCGGCTACGAGTCTTGGCTTAAGTGCCACGTTGTCCCGCGTTGGGGCGCACACAGCATAACGGATGTACAGCCTCGGGACGTGGAGCTGTGGTTAGCTTCCCTGCCCCTTGCGCCGAAGTCCAGAGCAGAAGTACGCGCATCACTAGGCCGCCTGTGGGACTTCGCTATGTGGTCGGGTAGTGTTCCGGTGCAGCGCAACCCGATGTCTTTGGTCACGGTGCGCGGGTCATCAAAGCGTTTAACGAAGCCGCGTAGCTTGACTGCGGAAGAGTTTCAGCGGTTTGTTGTTCGACTGCGGGAACCGTTCCGTACCGTGGCTGTGCTCTGTGTTTCGCTCGGGTTGCGTATCAGCGAGTGTATGGCTTTGAAGTGGTCCGATGTCGATTGGCTCAATGGTGCGCTGCTAGTTGAACGCGGAATTGTCATTGGGCGGGTAGACGAAACCAAAACGGAAGGCTCACGGCGCGCGTTGACACTAGCCCCGGAGATTCTAGCGGCGCTGAAAACCTGGAAAACGTCAACGCAATTCGGCAGTGCTGACGATTGGGTCTTTGCTTCCCCATCACAGCTTGGCCGGTTGCCGTGGTCCTATCCCTGGACGTGGAAGAAATTTCAGGACGCAGCGGTAGCTGCAGGGCTTGAGACGTTCGGGATTCACACACTGCGTCACAGCTACCGCAGTTGGCTTGACGCCGTGGGCACCCCAATAGCCGTGCAACAAAAACTAATGCGGCACGCTGACATCCGCACAACAATGAACGTTTACGGCACTGTGGTGACGGATGAGATGGCTACCGCATCGGGAAAAGTGGCACGTCTAACAGTCAACGGCACGGGAAGCGGCACGGGGCCTACTCCAAGTCGTTGAAAATATGGCGGAGAGAGTGGGATTCGAACCCACGTTACCCTTTCGAGTAAACACGCTTTCCAAGCGTGCGCCTTCAGCCACTCGGCCATCTCTCCGGCGATCTGCGTGAGGTAACGACTCAGGAGGTTCAGACTGCAGCGGACAACGTCCCATGTGAGCCGCGATCTTCATTATTCTATGGCCCGCGATGGGCAATCGCAACTTCGGCATGCTCAGGTCGCGGATGCAGGAATTCGTCCGCCAGAACAAGTCAATTAACAGGCGTTTCGCGAAGGTCTACGAGATTTTTTCTGGCGAGGTGGATCTGGGAAGGACCGGTGCATAAGATGTACCGCCCACACCGGCGGCTGCGGCGCTCGCGGCGGTGCCGCTTGCCGGGCTTACCACTGGCACGGCTGGAAGCTTCACTCCATCCACAATATGGTGACTCAGGCAGTAGAGCGCCAGCTCAAGGCGATCGGCAACACCCAGTTTGTCGTACACTTTGCGTAGATAATTCTTTACCACTTGCTCGGTGGTTCCAACCCTTACCGCGATTTCTTTGTTCTTCATGCCTTGCGTCACGCAAGAAACAATCAGTGATTCTTTGGGAGTGAGCTGCACTTTCGGGCGGGCTCCAGCCGGCCGCAGAGTCTGGTTGCGGTAGGCTTCCATTACCCAGTGAATGCCGCGGTTGTCGAGCCAACTTTCGCCTGCGGCAACTTTGCGCAAGCAATCGACGAGTGATTCCGGCTCGACCTCGCGCGGCAGGATGCCGTGCGCTCCACGGCGGAATAATTCCAGGGTGAGTTGTTCGTCGGATCCGGGCGTGATGACGACGATGCGAATCTGCGGGTTCTGGCGGAGAATCTCGGCGACCGTCTCGACCGGGTTGGGCGCCAGCGCCGATTCGAAAATGAGGACATCGGCGGAAAACTTCTTCACCGCCGACTGTGCCTGGGGCAGCGTTTCCGCCTGTCCCACAACGCGGATATCGTCTTCCAAGGCGAATATCTTGCGCAATCCGGCGCGGAAGATGGCCTGGGTGTCGGCCACGATCACGCGAATCAGTGGCCCATGGCTGCCATCTTCGCGGATCCCGTAATTCTCTCCCACGTTGACCGGTATGCTCGCCATCGATTCCCTTGCGCCTTCGCTCACGCGCGTTCGAAATGGTACTCGTCGATCACTACTCCCACGCCACGGCGGCCGTGATGTTCAAAGCTGCGTACCACGCGGCCGCGGCAGTCGATTTGTACATCGCAGCCCGCGCCCACCACGTCGGCCGGCAGCAGGATCGTAAAATCGACCATTGAACCCACGGCTACATCGCGATCCATCGCGAACAGCACGCCGTTGGCGGAGATATTTTGTGTTTCGGCAGCATAGTCGCCGCTTCGCGACTTCACCGAGACAGGCAGGTGCAGCGGAAACCGCGGAGCACTCTGCATTTCGGCGTAGTGCCGCGCCTCCACCTGGAATGGAGTTTCCACTTCCTTGTCTGTTTCTGCCGCCACGATCTAGACTGAACCTTCCTTCCGAATGCCGCCGGCAAACCAACTTGGTTGCTTTTCGCCTCTCGCACGCGATGCGCGGGCATGCTGCCGGACGCTCCGGAGCTATCACGGAACTCAAGGGCAGCGTACACCCCGGAATCAGCAGTGCAAAGTTACCGAAGTCATGGAACGAAGGGGTGCTAACTGCTTGTAGATGAGAGGATTACAAAGAAATTCGTGATTCGACAGGAGCCCGTTTCGGAGGGGTCGAGCGCGGCAGTCGTGGAGCGCTCACAGGCGACAATCTCTGAGGAATTGGCGCACCGGCAGGGCGAAGGGGCTATCGAAACAGGTCTTACGAGGCTAAGTTCACGTAAGTATAAGGATCCCGGATCTGCGTTCCGCCTGCCCCTTCAAAACTTGGTCACTTCCGTGAAATTAAACTCCTTCACCTTCATGGCCGGCACGACCATATCGAACGACTCCTCGCCGGACGCGCGAACCGGCAGGCTCATGGCTTCCACGTTCGAGAGCATGTGAATCAGGCTTTCGTTGAGACGAAAGTTGCGCACGCCATGCCGCACCTCTCCGTTTTCGATCAGGAAAGTCCCATCGCGCGTCATTCCGGTAAGGATTTTCTCGAAGGGATCGACCTCGCGCGTGTACCAAACCCGCGTGACCAGCACGCCACGTTCCGTGGAAGCGATCATCTGGTCGAGCGACTGCGGATCCTGCGGCGCAGCGAAGACGATGTTCAGCGGCATCTCGCCCATTTCATTGGGTAGAGGAAGGCCGTGGCCGGTGGCTCCGATAGGTCCGGCCTGGTTCTTGTATTCAGAACGTTGCATGCGCGACGCCGTTGCGCGGGCAAACACGACGCGCTTCACCACGCCCTTTTCCACCAGCGGCACGCGCTGCCGCCGCATGCCTTCTCCGTCGAACGGAGCGCCTGTTTGCAGGGGGTCCGTCACATCGTCCCAGATGGTGATGTTCTCGCCGAAAAGTTTGCTGCCGATGCGCCCGGTGAGAAATGAGCGCTGGTCAAGAATCGCCATGCCGGAGTAGTCCCAAAACATGAAACCCACGGTATCAAGCACGGCTGCCGGTTCGAGGATCACCGTGTATTTTCCTGCAGGAATCTCGCGTGGATGGGCTGAATCGCGCGCCTTCTGCGCGGCGGTCTCCGCCAGCGCGAGCAGGTCGAGATTGGCGATGTCAGGCGAGTTTGCCTTTCGCCATCCTGAAGAGTCGGCGCCCAGCATGGTGATCGAGACTTCGGCCAGAGTCTGCTTGTGCCAGTCGCTGAGGCCGCGTGAATTGAAGATGCCTTCGACGGATTCGGAACTGGAGAAAATTCCCGCGGTAGTGAATTTGTGTTTTTCGGCCACGCCGACGATCTTCTTGACTCCCGCGGCGCGTTCTTCGGGGGTGATGGCAGAAGTTTCGGCAAAATAACGAGATGGGGCCGGGACGCTAAGGTCCGCGCCACTTGCAGCTTCGCGCGCATCTGGCATGGGCAGAAGATCCGCATCAGGATGCTGCACTCGGGCGAGATTCTCGGAAGCGGCCACCACACGCCGCAGGCCGTCATCGTCGAACCGGTTGGTCGTGGCGCGAGCCGTACGTCCGCCAAATACCGTGCGTACTGAAACTGCATAATTCTCTTCCGCGATATTCTGATGGATGGTGTTGTTGGCGAAGCGGGTGAGGGCAAAACGGCCACCGGAGAAGAGAACCTCGACCTCGTCGGCGCTCGACAGTTTCCGGATGCGGTCGAAGATGTCGCCAGCTTGGTCC
>JBAVAV010000122.1:0-2089 GCA_049585895.1 Candidatus Sulfotelmatobacter sp.
CGCCGGCCGGTTGGAGCGCGCTCTGGCCGGGGTTACGGTGGTCGTCCATGCGGCCGCGTTGAAGCAGGTGCCGGCCTGCGAATACAACCCGTTCGAAGCGATTCAAACCAATATTATCGGCGGCCGCAACGTGATTGACGCGGCCATCAACCAGGGAGCAAAGCGCATCCTGGCTCTCAGCACCGACAAGGCAGTGAATCCCATCAACCTTTACGGGGCCACCAAGCTGTGCGCGGAAAAGATGTTCGTGCAGGCCAACGCATACGCCGGAGTACAAGACACACGTTTCAGCTGCGCCCGCTATGGCAACGTCGTTGGCAGCCGGGGCAGCGTGATTCCGGTGTTTCAAGAACAGAGCAAGCGGGGCCGCGTCACCGTTACCGATCCTCGCATGACCCGGTTCTGGCTCACCCTGGAGCAGGGCGTGCGGTTCGTGGTGCGCTGCATCGAACAGATGCATGGCGGAGAAATCTTCGTGCCGAAAATTCCCAGCATGAGAATCGTGGACCTGGCGGAAACGGTTGCTCCGGGTTGCGCGATCGAATGCGTCGGCATTCGCCCGGGCGAGAAGCTCCATGAGGTTCTGGTATCGGAAGACGAAGCGCGCAATACGCTGGAAACGGAAGACATGTACATCATTCAGCCTTCGCACTCGTGGTGGCGCCGCGACAACTGGTTAGACGCCAGGCCGTTGCCCGGAGGCTTCCGCTACACCAGCGATAGTAATGAACGTTGGCTTACCAACCGGGAGTTGCGGAAACTAATTGCTCCCGAGATTAGCGAGGACTCCGCTGTGCCGGCACGGATTCCGGCCTGAACTTTTCCAACATGAGCGCGATTCCTGTCAGTCCGCGGAACCTCAGTTCGGAAAGCGCCGGTTCGCAAAGGCTGGCCATTGATGGCGGCCCGCCGGCGCGCGAAACGATGCTGCCGTATGGCCATCAGTCGGTGGATGAGGACGACATCCAGGCGGTCGTCGAGGTCCTGCGCTCCGCATGGCTGACTACGGGTCCCAAGGTCGGCGAGTTCGAAGAAGCGTTTGCGGCGCGTGTGGGCGCGGCCCAGGCTGTGAGTTTCAGTTCCGGTACGGGGGCCTTGCACGGCGCGGCTTTCGCTGCCGGACTGAAACCCGGCGATGAGGCCATCACTTCTCCGATGACGTTCGCCGCCACGGCGAATTGCCTGCTGTATCAAGGAGCGACTCCGGTTTTCGCCGATGTGTGTCGCGACACCCTGAACCTTGATCCGGGACAAGTGGCCGAGCGCATCACCTCCAAGACAAAAGCGATTCTTCCAGTGGACTATGCCGGTCATCCTGCTGATCTAGATGCTCTGCTTGAGATCGCTCGCCGTCACGGGCTGGTGGTGATTGAAGACGCCTGCCACGCGCTGGGTGCAGAGTACAACGGCCGCCCGGTAGGCGCGTTCGCCGACATGACCGTGTTCAGCTTCCATCCGGTGAAGCATCTCACGACGGGCGAAGGTGGAATGGTGACCACCAACAACGCCGGTCTGGCGGAGACGTTGCGCCGCTTTCGCAATCACGGAATCTCAAGCGATGCGCGTCAGCGGCAGAGCGCGGGGCAATGGCATTACGAAATAGTGATGCTGGGTTTCAACTACCGGCTGACCGACGTCGCTTGTGCCCTTGGACTCTCGCAATTGAAGAAGCTGGAAGCAAATCTGGCGAGGCGGCGAGAGATCGCAAGCAGGTACAGCGCTGCATTTCGGAATCTTCCCGGAGTGATACCGCCAAGCGTGCGAGGCGAGGCTAATCCGGCGTGGCATCTCTATCCAATCCGGCTTGATCGAGCGAAACTGGCGGCGGACCGCGGCCAGGTCTTCCGGGCTTTGCGGGCAGAGAACATCGGCGTGAACGTTCACTACATTCCAGTGCATCGCCATCCCTACTACCGCGACCGCTTTGGTTATCGGGGAGACCAATATCCAGTCGCCGAAGATGCCTACGAGCGGCTGATCAGCCTCCCGATGTTTCACGGCATGAGCGATCAGGACGTGGAGGATGTGATCAGGGCAGTGCGCAAGGTGGAAGGACACTTCAGCAAATGACGACGCGTACCAGCAAAGC
>JBAVAV010000123.1:0-2466 GCA_049585895.1 Candidatus Sulfotelmatobacter sp.
ATTACGATTGAGGCGATTCGCCTGAAGACGAACGTAAAGGTTACTGCGTTGCCGTTCTTTAATCCTGCGCGCAAGACGGCCACGCCCGTGTAGCGGCGGCAAGACGTTGCAAGCAACGTCTCTACGAAAATTTTGTTGTAAGGATTAGAAGCCTACTACGCCTCTTTTTGCATTGTCTGAACTCTTCGCTTGCCGGCGATGTAGATCCATACTCCTATCAGCACCAGCGCTGCTGTTCCCCCCACAATCTTGAACACAGCCAGCGGCTTGTTCGGTTCATCCGGCTGCGGAATCAGGGACAGCACAATCGTCAAGCTGGTAGTGAGTAATCCAACGATTGCCACCAGAACGGCCACCGGCTTTCCTCCCGGCACGCGAATCACTTCCGGCCCAGCCGGCTCGCGCTGCAGCTTGATCATTGCGGCGAACAAGTAAAGAAAGGGGATGAAGTAGGTGAGCACGCCCAAGCTTACGAGGACGTCGTAAGCTCCTTTGATGCTGGTGCCGGCTTGCGCCAGAAAGACGAAGACCGCCCCCAGGAGATATTGCGCCAGCAGCGCAACCCAGGGCGTTTTCCAGCGCGAATGTAACTTTCCGAACGCGGCCGGAAGAAAGCGATCGATTCCCGCCACGAAGGGCAAGCGGGCGACAGAAGCGAGGTAAGCGCTGGCCGCGCCGACGTTGCTCAGCGCAATCAGAAAGGCAGTGAACGGAATCACGCCCTCGAAGCCAACACGGCCGGCGGTGCGGGAAATCGCCTGCATTAATCCCTGAAGGTTTCCCGCTTCCGATGCGGGCAGCGCCACCAGGACTGCGATGGTTCCCACAATGTAGCAGAAGGCCACCGTCACCCCGCCCATCAGCAGCGCCCGCGGAACCGTGCGGCGGGCGTCTTTGATTTCACCGCCCATTAACGATGCAGTTTCGGAGCCGGCGAAAGCATAGATCAGCACCGACCAGAAAATGAGATCGGTAAGATGCATGCTCGGAAGCATGGTGTGAGGCGTGAATAAGGTGGCCGAGCCGTAGCGATGCCACGCGATTGCTCCAAGCACAATGATGATGCCGACGGGAATCCACATGGCCACAGCGCCCAGGTTGTGCAGCCAGGTTCCCACGTCGAGACCGAAGATGTTCAGCGCCGCTGCCAGGCTGAGCGCGAGCAGAGAAAACAGGACAAAGAACGTTGTACTGTGCGAAAGATGCCCCCAACTCTGCCGCATATAGAGTGCGTTGCTGGCTGCGAAATAGAGCACGGCAGGAAAGTAAGGCAGGTTACACGTCCAATAGGTCCAGGCGGTCATGAAACCTGAAAAGTCGCCGAAGGCGCGTTTCGTCCACACGTAGATACCGCCTTCGTCGGGATATCGTGACGACAACTCGATCACGCATAGAGCCAGGGGCACGTAGAAGACCAGCCAGGCGCCGACCCAAATCACGATGGAACTGGGACCAGCCGAGGCTGCAGTTGCGATCCAGCGCAGGCTGATGCCGGTGATTACGTAGAACAGAAGCAGGTCACGGAAGCCGAGCGCGCGCTTGGGCTGGTTGGAACCTTGGGCATTGCCAAGCAAGACGGCGGACTTGAGAGCGGAATTGCCTTGCAGTCGTCCGGTATCTGGGTCGCGCTCAGCCAAATGAATATCCCGACATCAGCTCTGTGAAGTCAAAGAGAGATCAATAGCACTGGCGTGGGTTTGGAGCAAGGTGAAAGCTGCTAAAGAATAGCAGGATGCGAACTTTCGGCGGGCCGGGTGCGCGTTTTCCTGCGGCAGAATCAACGCGGGATGTAGTCGTCGAGAAGAGGGCCGAAGGAATCGGCGAAGGGAAGAACGCGTTGCTGTGCCGCATCGGGTGACTCCGCCGGAAACATCGGAGTGGTGATGCGCACCAGTGCACCATCGCTGCGGTTCATGCGGATGGCGTCCTTCACCAGATAAAACTTAGCCCAGTACTCGCTGGCTACGCCGCGATCGTGAGCCCAGTACCAGTACAAAACCAACTGGCGGGCGCCCCCCTTTGAGACCACATAGCGATTCGCCGGGAATGGCTTGTGACCGGGCAGGGTCAGTGTCACACGGCCGTTGTCCATAGGGGCCCAGCCAGCCCCGGGTAGACAGTGTTTGGGAGAGTGAATCGTATCGCCGGCGCGCTGGCTGGGGAAATACGCGATGAACAGATCGATAGACGGGTCATTCGGGTTCCGGGTCTGATAGTCCCGCAGCAAAAAATCGCCGGGACCCAGAATATCGAGTACCTCCTGGTCTTGCGGAATGTCGGTGCCGCTCCAGTCTGCCAGTCGCATTGGAAAAGACGAAAGCGGCAAGCTGTGGGGAATGACCTCATTGCGCCCACGAGCCTGCAGAAGAATCGCCGTCAGAGCGAGCAGTCCGGCCGCAACCAGAAAACGCATTACCCCAGAGCGCTTCATGTAGCGGTACCTTCCTCAGGCCAAAGAAGGCGAAT
>JBAVAV010000124.1:0-6865 GCA_049585895.1 Candidatus Sulfotelmatobacter sp.
GTGTTTTGTTTTGCGGTGCTCGCGATCGTTTACGGGATGAATCGCCGCGCCTGGACGATCACTCCGGCGAAGTAGCCGAATCCGATGGCCATTCCTCCGCAACTTAACGCTGCCAATCCAGTACTGAGCGCGCGGATTCGCAAAAGCTTTCCGGGGACCGAGCGCGAATTCTCACTCGACGTGGAATTCAGCGCAGAGCCGGGATTTACCATTCTCTTCGGCGCCTCCGGAGCAGGGAAGACTACGGTGCTGGATTGCATCGCCGGACTCTCGACGCCGAACGAAGGCCGAATCACAATCGGCGATCGCGTTTTCTTCGATAAGGCCGAGAGCCTCGATACTCCCACGGCCAAACGCGGCATTGGATACGTGTTTCAGGACCTCGCTCTGTTCCCGCACCTCACAGTAGAGCAGAACATTCAATACGGTCTCGCTCACCTGCCGCGCTCCGCAGCGCAAGAACGCTCGGGCGCTCTTCTGAATTCGTTCCGCATCGAGCACTTGCGCCGGCAGCGCCCTGCAGAAATTTCCGGAGGAGAACGCCAGCGTGTCGCCCTGGCGCGAGCTTTGGTGACCGATCCCGTCGTGCTCCTGCTCGACGAACCTCTCGCCGCGCTAGACGCCGCGACGAAATCGCGGATCCTGGATGATCTCAGGCGTTGGAACCAGCAACACCAGATCCCGATTCTTTACGTAACGCACAGCCGGGAAGAAGTGTTCGCCCTCGGTGAGCGTGTGCTGGTCCTCGACGCGGGCCGTATTCTCGCGCAGGGCGCGCCTCACGAAGTCCTCGGCGCCCCGCGGCAGGAAACCGTGGCGCAGCTTGCCGGTTGCGAGAACATTTTCGACGCTACTGTGGAATCCATTCACGCCGATCGCGGCACGATGACCTGCTTGCTGACGGGAAGCGACGGGAAGAATGTCTCGCTGGAAACGCCTCTCGTGCGCGCGGAGCCAGGCTCAACGTTGCGTATCGGCATTCACGCGGGAGACATTCTGCTGGCCATCGCTTCGCCGGTTGGCTTGAGCGCCCGCAACGTGATTGCCGGCAAACTCATGTCGCTCGAGCGGCGCGATGTCCTCATTTCCGCCCGCGTGAACTGCGGCGTCGAGATGGAAGTCCATCTCACGCTGGCCGCTCGTGAAGCGTTGCAGCTTGAATCCGGCCGCGAAGTGTGGCTTGTGATCAAGACGCACTCCTGCCATCTAATGCAGAAATAAGAAGTCAGAACTTAGGATGGAGAAGTTCCAATTCTTATTTGTGCACTCTGACTTCTGCATTCTGCATTTCGTCCTGCTTCATCTCAATCACCGAGATCCACTGTCCCTTGCGCGTTTCGGAAAACACGATGTGGCCACCAAGAATCTGCGCAATGGCTGCGGGCGGCAGATCGCGATGGAAGCCGAAGAACCGCGTCTTCAACTCCGTCCATTTCCTCCAGCGGTCCCACAAGGCGGGAGACGGCTCGTATTTGGTCGAAAAAATCAGTGCGACTTCATATTTCGAGCGAACGTCCGCCGCCGAGAGAATTTCATCCAGCGTAAAATCTTCTATGCGCAGGACGCGCATGGGGCGCGTGATGTATCCGAGCCAAGGGCGGGTAAGCTCGTCCGACGCGGGCCAGGCCGTCAGTACGCGCGCCATCGGATAGCGCGCTTCGAGGAAGCGTTCGCCATCCTCGTGCAGCACGACGTAGTCGCGATAGGCGAGATTGTCTTCCGGAGAAAATCCGTAAGGCGGATTCCAGAACCATCCGGCAATAAAGGCCACAGCCACAAAGGCAACGGCTGCGGGCCAGAAGCTCAGCCTGCGCCACAGCGTCGACGCCGCAAGAATGATGACCAAAGGGATTGTGGGCAGCATGTAGCGGGCCAGAACCGCGCCGCCGATCAGCGCCATCGCCAGCACATACGCGGTCACGATTACGAAGAAGATCGTCTGCACAGGAATCGCAATGCGCGGACGTTCGCCAGTGGCATCGCGCTGCGGCGGCAGCGACATTGCCAAGAGCATGGCGAGCGTGAGTATCCAGAGATGGAGATAGCCAAAAGCCTGCCACAGACGCAGCGCAAGCGCGAGCGCAAAGCGCGAGGGGTTGAGCGTAGCAGCAACGTTGTAGCGGAAGAACTCGGGATTGCCGAAAACGTAACCGGTGCGCGCGTAGTGATAGGAATACCACAGCGCCAGCGGCAACAGCGGGATGACGAGCGTAGCGATTGACTTTAGCTCGCTGCGCTCTGACGCTTGATCGTCGCGGGCAATCCACAAGCGTCGCAGCGAAGTGTTGCGCAGTAGAACGCCGAGCAACTCCCACGTTGCGATGGCGATCGGAGCGAGGATCGCAGTTTCCTTGGCCAGCGCGGCCAGTGAGAACCAGACTGCCGCGGCGACTACTTTATCTTCAAGATATGCGGAGAGAGCCCAGAAGATGAATCCCGCTGCGGCGAGATCGACTTGCGCCAGCGAACTCTGCGCGAAGAAGACTGGATACAGCGCAGTGCACAACGTAGCGGCAATCGCGACCTGCGTATTCGCGACGCGCTCGGCCAGCCGAAACACTCCGAGCAGCGAGAAAGCGGCGACGGCGAGCATCGCCGCGCGCGTAACCGGTAACGCGTAACCTACAACTTTCCACCACAACGCGAGCCAGACGAGCACCAGCGGCGGATGCGCGTTGGAAAGCGAGGAGTGAGGAATCAGGCTTCCGCTGAGCAGGATGTCGCGCGCGGCGGGAACGTAGTATCCAGCTTCGTCCCAGAAGTAAGGCAGCTGCAGAAGAGGGATGTGGAGCAGAAAGATACCAAAGAAAATGATGGCGAACAGGAAAGGTGGAGTCCGAAGCGGCGAAGTTCGGGGAGAAGTCGAGCGGGGGGAGCGCATCTGCCAGCTATTCTAGTGTTGCGAAGTCAGGACAATGCCAAAACGGGAGAAGTTAACCTTGAAGTAACCCACCCCCTCCCCCGGGGTGCTGTGGAATCATGGGGTTAGAGGCAAATTCGAAATCAGAATCTTTAGGCTCAGACACTTACAGGCAAATTCTTGAGCCACCAGCACTTAGAGGCTCCCCGTCCATTCGGCCAGTTTCAAAACGGGAAAATCTGCTATCGCTTCCAGATAATGCGAGTACGCTTTTTATTAGCTCACGCTTGGATCGGCGGAGTCAAGCGAAATGCGGAAATGCGAGATGCGCCTGTCTTGAAACTACGCCTGCCCAATCCCCGACTCATATGGGCAGGTTCCCCCGGAGATCAATCGGGGTAAGAGAGGAAAGGCTGGGGCCAGACATGGCCGGCTATTCTGAACTCCGGTGCTGGTCCCGCGGTTATCTCGCCCCGTCAGCACCTGTAGATACAATCAATTCAATAAGTTGGATGGAACTCCTTCCCAAGGCGTGCAACGCCGATGCGGTCAGGGTCATCTAACTCATTGATAATCAAATTGGCAGCACATGGTCCATATTATGAAAAATTACATAACAAAATCGATTACGCTCGCCGCCGCTTTACTGCTGGCGACGACTCTCGCTCTGGCTGCTCCGAAGTCGCAAAGGACAGCCCCGCAGAACATTCCGCCATTTCCCGGGACGCTGGTAAATGCCAGCTACGTTTACGTCACCAGCTACGATGGCGATCAATTCAATCCCAACCTGCTTCCGGAAGACCGGCAGGCCATTGCTGCGGTGCAGGATGCGATGCAGAAGTGGGGCAAATGGACGCTGGTCTATGAACCGCGCCAAGCGGATATCGTGCTGATGGTGACGAGCCGTCCCACGGAGGATGTGCTCGCGGTTTACGACGCGCATGGCTGGCCGGGCGATCAGTATCTATGGCGGGTGATGGGCCGCAGCGGACTGCAGACGGGCGAAACTCCGATGGTTACGAACCTGGAAAAAGCCTTCGAGCAGGCTACGGCGGCAAAGTAACAGGGGTCTGGAATGGCCTCTTGAAAGTACCGCAGGCGTGAAGAGGGGTAGGGATCCTTCGACTTCGCAGACGCTTCGCTTTGCGAAGCGTCTGCTGCGCTCAGGATGACAGAAACGAAAAGCCACGGAATTCGTGGCTTTTTTTTTGCGCGCTAGACCTTCCTGCCGGCGATCATCAGGCCAGCTCCGATGACCACGAGAACTATGCTGGCTACGGGCGGGACCTTCTGATCGTCGTGGGTGGTGACGCCGACATGAGCGTCTCCTACGCTGAGGCCGTGATGCTCGGAATGCGGAAAGGGAACGAAGAACGAAATTACTCCCAGGACCAGCACTATCACTCCAACCAGCATTAAAGCCTTCATTCAAAACCTCCAGGTAATACCAATGGATTTGGCGCGCGCGATGGTTGTCCGACCCAGTCGGGACCTAAGGTGCAGGACCCAGTCACGCGAACGCAACACTTGGATGCCGAAATCGCCTCTTGCGGAGTGCGCGTTTTTCTAGCTGGCGAAGCTTTTCACGAATTCAACCAGGCTCCGCAGCGCGATGCCGGACGGGCCTTTGGCGATCCAGGGCTTTTGTTCTTCGGTCCAGGCGGTGCCGGCGATGTCGAGATGGATCCAGGGTGTCTCTTCGGCGAATTCTTTCAGGAACATGGCGGCATTGATGGCGCCGCCCCAGCGTCCGCCGGAGTTAACCATGTCGGCGATGGTGGACTTGATGTTTTCCTTGTATTCGTCATCCAGCGGGAGACGCCACATTTTTTCGCCGGCCTTCTCGTTGGCTTTGTGGAAACGCTCGTACATATTGTCGTCGTTGGTGAAGAGCCCGGCATTGGTATAGCCCAGCGCGACCACCACCGCGCCGGTCAGCGTAGCAGCGTCAACCAAATGAGTGCAGCCGAGCTGCTTGGCATAGTGCAGGCCGTCGGCGAGGACGAGGCGGCCTTCGGCATCAGTGTTGATAATTTCAATCGACTTGCCCGACATGGCAATCTGCACGTCACCCGGCTTCTGCGCTTTGCCGGAAGGCATGTTTTCGGTGGCGCAGACGATACCGATCACTTTGACTTTCGGTTTAAGCAGCGCGATGGCGCGCATGGCGCCAATCATGGTGGCGCCCCCGGCCATGTCGTATTTCATCTTCTCCATGCCGTCGGCGGGCTTGATGGAGATGCCGCCAGTATCGAAAGTAATTCCTTTGCCCACCAGTCCTAAGACTGGCTTCTCGGGCGCGCCAGCAGGCTCGTATTTCATGACGATCAGCGCGGGCGCTTCGTCGGAGCCCTGGGCGACCCCCCAGAATGCGCCCATCTTGAGTTCTTTGATCTTGTCGGCGCCGTAGACTTCACATTTTAAGCCGACCTCCTGCGACATTTTCCTGGCACGGTCGGCGAGCATGGTGGGGGTCATGCGGTTGGAAGGCTCGTTGACCAGGTCGCGCGTAAAGTTTTGCGATTCGCCGATGATCTGGGCCTCCGCGGCAGCCTTTTCGAGTGCGGATTGATCGGTGTTGCCGCTGGCGAGGATGGTGAGCGCATCAATCTTTTGATCCTTGCGGTCGCTGCGGTAATAATCGGGATCGAAGTTGCCGACGAATGCACCCTCGACGATGGCGCGGACGGCCTCCTCGGCGGGAATGGTGGGCGGAGCGATGAAAGCGAAGCTGCGGATTCCGCGCGCCTTAAGGCTACGCACGGCAGCTCCGGCGATGCGGCGCAACTCGTAACCGGTGAACTTCTTCGCTGGACCCCCGCTGATCAGCAACAATCGCTTCGCTCTTAAACCGGAAGGCTTGTGCAGCAGGTTCATTTCAAGGGCCTTGCCGGTAAGTTCGCCGCTCGCGAAGAGATCGGCTGCGGCGGACTGTACGGCGGCATCACCGGTGGCGAGCTTGAGTTGCGGCTTACGGTCTTTGCTTTTCGGGCCATTTTTCTCGCTGGAGGCGGGATCAAGGCGTTCTCTTCCAGAGAGAAGCGGTTCAGCGCGATCCAGATCGGCGTGATCGAGCGCGACGGCAACAAGCGATTCGGTTTCAAGTTCAGCGGGAGTGGAGAAAGAGAGCGTAGTCTTCATAGTAAGTTATATCGTTTTCCAGGGAACACTCCAGTATCGTCGGCGGGGCGGGGATAGCGCAAGACAAGAGCGGCACATTCCGGCAAGGGATCAGTTCCCAGCCCGGGTTTCCGGCCATTCTGCGACTATGGGACCGTAGCTACAGAAAACCGATTAAGTAAGCAGTGGAAAGCTCTCAGGGCTTTGCGGGCAGCGGCTGCCAGAGCTCAATCTTATTCCCATCCAGGTCATAGATCCAGGCAAAGCGGCCGTAAGATTCATCCATTCGTTTGGCGTCAATCTTTACTCCCTCTCGTTTTAAGCGGTCGAGCAAAGCATCCATATCGTCCACGATGTAGTTGATCATGAACGGTGCGGGGCTGGGATCGAAATACTTGGTGGAGGCGGGAAAAACAGTCCAAACTGTAACGTGTTCCTTTTGCGGGTCCTCGTGTTCGCGCCACGGAAGCATCGCGCCTTGGCCCTTGTCAGCCAGTCCAAGATGCTTCGAATACCATTCGCGCATCTGATCACGATCGGCGGATTTGAAGAAGACCCCGCCGATTCCAAGGATGCGCCCGCGCTGCTCCATTTTGACAGGCGGTTTCGACTTTTCAGGTTGCGGAGATTTCACTTCCTGTCCTCCCATTGAGCCGGCCGAGACGAGCAACAGCCAGCCGAGCGCAATTGTGCTCCAGGGTCTTCCTTGCATCGGCGGATTATACATAAGTTTCGATTCGAATGGAGAAATCGGTTCGCTCAAGGTTCGCCGCGATTCACCGTTTCTAGATCGCGCATCTTCGATAGGAGAGCCAAGGTGGACTTACCAGTCTCCTGAAGCTGCTGCGTGTAGACAGAGGCTTTTAATCCGAACGTGTGTTGAGC
>JBAVAV010000125.1:0-1572 GCA_049585895.1 Candidatus Sulfotelmatobacter sp.
GACCATCATGGCTCTGTGCGTGCGCTCCTGCGATCACCTGATGGACGAGATGAAGCGCAGCAACATTTAGTCTCACATCGCCTGTGGCGCGCGGTCCTAAATCTCTTCCTTCGCTGGATCCCAGTAAAGTTTCTTGCGCGTCCAGTACGATTCCGCTGCCATGATGCACGCGACTGAGTGTCCGAAACCATCGTGCACGGTCGCGATGGGCTGCTGCCGCGTGCGAATGCACTCGAACCAGTTCGCCATGTGCTCGACGGACATGTCATCGATCGCCATCGGCGCCAGCTCACTGTCACCCGGCCGTTGAATGTATCTAGCCCCCCGCTGCTTGTCGATCTCCGAATTGTCCTCGTGGTTTCCTTTTTCTTCCACCACCTGGTAGCGCGGGCTGCCCTCGCCGCCTATGTTAACCAGCGTTGCCTTCTTGCCCATGTAGCGCGTGTACCCCGGCGAATCATTCCCAAAACTCGTCGCGTAACTCACCAAGAATCCTTTGGGATATTCCAGCAGCGCCTGAAACGTGTCCGGATTTTCCCGTCCGTCACGCCAGGCAAATATTCCGCCGTGTGCTATAACCGACCGTGGCAAGCGATCGTCCATAAAATAGTGCACTAGGTCGATCCCGTGGCTCATCCATTGGTCGGCAATTCCGCTCGAAAACTCCTTGTACAGCCGGAATTCGAAATATAGGCGCGGATCGAACGGCCGTTGTGGTTTGGTCATCAGCCATTTCCCCCAATCCGTGTCCGCCTCGCGGATCTGCGCCACTTCTTTCCGTCCGCGCCACCGCGGACCGTGATAGTTCCACACGATCTCGATCTTGCTCACTTGTCCTAGTTCACCACTTCGCACTACCTCACGCGCCGCTTTCGGATATGGCTCACTTCGATGCTGCGTCCCCACTTGCACGATCAAGTTGCGGGTCACGACTGCATCGCGCGCAGCCTTCACCTCGGCCAGCACGTTACCCATCGGCTTCTCAACGTACGCGTCCTTGCCCTCCCCGGCTGCCAGCTTCAGGATCGGCGAATGGGAATGCTCGGGCGTGGAAATCAACACTGCGTCCACATCCTTCAGCGCGAGTAGTTCTTCCACATGTTGCATCGCGCGCGGCTCCCTGCCGTAATACTTCCCATTCGCCGTGCGCGCCTTGTCCCGGTTCACTGACCACAAATCACAGACGGCGGTCATATCTACGTTATGGCTATCCTTCAACCGCCGCACAATCTCGGTCAAATCATCCCCGCGGTTACCGATTCCGATGTGGCCCAGGGAGATGCGATCATTCGCGCCGATAATCCGAGCGTAGGACAATGCGGTGCTCCCGAAAGCCGCGCTCCCGGCAATCACCGTGGCGGTCCTGCTGAGGAATGCTCTGCGGTTCATATCTCCTCCGGCTTTGCCCATGATTGCCCCTTTTGATCAAATTAAAAAAGCGCGAGGTGTAGTGCCGGGCCCGTGTAGGGGCAGCAGATCGAAACATCCGTCTGCCGGCATACACGATATTGTTTTCAAAAAAAAGGCCAACTTGTCGCTGTTGTGCGCCAGAACAATCATCCATCCTAAACC
>JBAVAV010000126.1:0-4947 GCA_049585895.1 Candidatus Sulfotelmatobacter sp.
TGTTGCTATCGTCGACTCAGCCGAATCTACGGCCGCAGCGGTTGTCAAGAAGCTTGAAACGCTCCTGCCCACGCCGCCTGCTCCGAAAGAAGAGCAGAGCGTTGACCGCTTGCGTTTTTTTGCCACCGACTCGGTCGAGAAGTTTCGCAGCATGGGCCAGCGTTTTCTCGGCCATCCCATCGAAGATGTGAAACACATCGATCTGAAGGAATAACTACCGAATTCGTCTGGAATCGCATCGGTGCGGCGAGGCGTGGATTCCGAGCGCGGGCGCAGTTGCGCCTAGCTGGCTCCACAGAAGGAAGCAGTTCGATCGGGACCGAAGAACTGAGAACCGCAGATCTCAGTACAAGTGAAAGTCGACTTCGACGGCAATTTCTACGGCCACCGGATGGCCATCTTTCGTGGCGGGTTCAAAGCGATATTTCTTAGCAACCTCGACAGCCTTTTCATCCAGTCCCATCCCTAACGAACTAAGAACTCGAATATTCCTGGGGATGCCATCAACTCCAACGACCATGCCTACAAGACAGGTGCCCTGATACTTTGCCTTGCGCGCCTCCTCAGAGAATTCCGCTTCCGGCGAGTTAATCGGGCGGGGTGGAAGGACTCCCCCTCCGACGCGGAAAACACCTCCGCCGATGCCACCGCCCTCGCCGGGACCGACTCCCGGGCCGTGACCCGATCCAACTCCGCCACCCGAGCCCGAACCGATGCCGCCGAGCGCCCCTGTGCCGTTCGAGGGCAATGTCGCACCAGAGGTGGGATCGCCCAAGTTTGGCATGGTATTCGTGGCCAGCTTGATTTCCGGAGGAACTACCACCGTCGGCTCAACCGAAAGCTTGGGATGTTCATTGCGGATCACAACTACCGGCGGCGTGATTTGCTGCATGGAAAACTTGGGCAGACGACCTTTCGAAGCCTGCAGTACATCGCGGTCTCCGCCGCCACCGCCGCCACCGGCTTGCGTCTTAGCAGGTTTTAGCGGGATATAGTCGCCCGGATCGATTAGTTTAATCTCGGCATGAGGCTTCGCTTCCGCGTGTGTAATCAGGCGCTTGGCCCAAATTGTGCCACCGATAATGGCGGCCAGGATCAGGATATGGGCCGCGGTCGAGCCTAGCGCGCCGTTCTTTTTATAGTTGTAGAATCCCCAGATGTCTTTGACCGGTATGGGCTTGGACTCGAGCCGCAGAGGAGGGAGTTTCTTGGGGAAAAAGAACTCGTCCAACTCGCGGGACAGAGATTTCCACAGCGGCTGCTGAAACGAGTCCGTCCCCAGGAGGAGATTGAGCTCCGGCTCAATTTCTGTGTTCGGCTTACTTTCAACTACAGTGGCCATGTCTCCCTGATCTGCTTGCCCCGGCGGTGCGGAAATGGTCTGTTGATCTGGCGTGGTGCCCCTCTAGAGAGATGAGCAGTCTTTGCAACGAGTTGCTTGGCTAATTTACCTGAATTTACGGAATTGGCTACCGCCGGACGCACGAACCGCCAATGGCCCGAAAATAACTCCTATAAAATTGTACCTCTTCTCTCTCAGTTTGCGACAGGGTATTCCGCGTCCCAATAGTCGCATGTACTACCCGGTTTCCCTCATCGTTCGAAAGCTTCTCCGTCGAGGCCAGCAGTGGGTCACTTTCACGACAGAAGAGAAAAGCCAATGAACCACGAAAGACGCGAAGTATCACGTAGGTTCTTAGTTTCAATGGCTTCCTTCGTGTGACTTCGTGCCCTTTGTGGTTTAGATTCGGCAAATTGACCCACTGCCTCGAGACCTGCTGCGTGGACGTTCCCACTCTGGCTCCCTATAATGAAAAGATTCAACCATTTGGGAGAAGCCAACTGAGTGCCCTTCGACCTGAAAAAGACCATTAATCTGCCCAAAACCGCCTTCCCCATGAAGGCCAACATGCCCCAGAACGAGCCCAAAATGCTCGAACGCTGGGAGCAGATGGACATCTACGAGCGCATTCGGCAGGCCCGTAAAGGCGCGCCCCAATACATTCTGCACGACGGACCGCCCTACACCAGCGGCCCCATCCATCTGGGCACCGCGTTGAACAAGTGCCTTAAGGATTTCATCGTCAAATCGAAGACCATGGCGGGCTTTGATGCTCCTTACGTGCCGGGCTGGGATTGCCACGGCCTCCCAATCGAGATCAAAGTCGACAAAGAACTGGGCGGCAAGAAGTTGCAGATGCCTGCCACTGCGGTGCGCGCAGAATGCCGCAAGTACGCCCAGAAGTTTCTCGATCTGCAGCGCCAGCAGTTCAAACGCATTGGCGTTTTTGGCCGCTTCGACCGCCCCTATGCCACGATGAATCCGCAGTATGAGTCGGTGGTGCTCTCGACTTTCTTTTCTTTTTACGAAAACGGATTCGTCTACAAGGGTCTACGCGCCGTCTACTGGTGCATGCACGATGAGACCGCGCTGGCCGAGGCCGAAGTCGAGTATGAGAACCACACGAGTGCCACGGTTTGGGTAAAGTATGCTCTGCTCGACGATCCGGCGAGGATCGATACAGCACTCGCGGGGAAGAAAGTCTCGACCATCATCTGGACCACCACGCCGTGGACGCTTCCTGCGTCGATGGCCGTGGCCTTTCATCCCGACGAAGATTACGTTGCGCTCGAATCCGCCGGCGAGGTCTACATTGTTGCTGCGAAGTTGGCGAAAGATGCTGCCGAGAAAAGCGGTCTCGCCAACGCGCGGGAACTTGCCCACTTCCCTGGCCGGAAGCTGGAGCGGATTCACTTCCAGCATCCTTTCCTCGATCGCATGATCATCGGCGTGCTGGCCGACTACGTCACCATGGACACGGGGACCGGGGTAGTCCATACCGCGCCCTCGCATGGCGCGGAAGACTTCGCCACCGGCGTCAAGTATGGCCTCGACGCCACCAGCAATGTCGACGAAAAAGGCATCCTGCGCAACGGCCTGTCCGAATACGACGGCAAGCGCGTGTGGGAGGCGAATCAGCCGATCATTGATTTGCTAAAGAGCCGCGGCGCATTGCTGCATACTGAGAAGACCGAGCACTCCTATCCCCACTGCTGGCGCTGCCACAATCCCGTGATTTTTCGCGCCACCGAGCAATGGTTCATCTCGATGGAAACGCCTATGCCCGGCGGAGTTTCCAAAAGTGACACCCTGCGTACGCGTACACTCGAAGAAATCAAGAAGGTGAAATGGGACCCGGGTTGGGGTGAAGAGCGCCTGTCCAACATGATCGCGACGCGCCCCGATTGGTGCATCTCGCGTCAGCGCGTGTGGGGTGTGCCCATCGCGGCGTTTCTCTGTGCAGATTGCGGCAAACCGCTTAACGATCCCGCCATCAACCGCAAAGTCGTGGAACTATTCGCCCGCTCCGGCGCCGACGCCTGGTTTACATCGGAATCTGACTCGATTCTGCCAGCTGGCACGCACTGCCCCCACTGCGGCGGCGCACATTTCGAGAAAGAAACTGATATCTTCGACGTCTGGCTGGAATCGGGCGCGAGCTATCTGGCGCTGATTGCTGACGAGAAGACCGCTGACGAACCCGGCTACCCCTGGCCTTCCGATCTTTACCTCGAAGGCGGCGATCAATACCGCGGCTGGTTTCAGTCGTCGCTGCTTTGCGCCATAGGTACCCACGGTACGCCGCCTTATTGCGGCGTCGTCACGCCCGGCTGGACCCTCGATGAAAAGGGCCAGGCCATGTCAAAGTCGCGCGGCAACGATGTGGATCCGGTCGATATCGCCGGCCGCTTGGGCGGCGAAATCGTGCGCCTGTGGGTGGCTTCCGTCGACTTTCGCGAGGACGTAGTCGGTTCGGAAACGTTGATGCAGCGCGTGGCTGAGAACTACCGCGCAATACGAAACAATCTCTTCAAGAACGCCTTGGGGAATCTCTACGACTTCGACCCACACACGAGCGCCGTTCCGTTCGAGAAGATGGAAGCGCTGGACCAGTACATGCTGCGCCAGACCTGGGCGTTAGCCCGCGACATCCGTGCCTATTACGAGGAATTCGCGTTCCACAAGACTTACCACCGCGTGAATCATTTCTGCGTGGTCGATCTCAGCGCGTTCTACTTCGACGTAATTAAGGACCGGCTTTACACCTATTCTCCTAACTCGCTTGGCCGCCGCTCGGCGCAAACTGTAGTCTGGCGCATCTGTGAGGCCATGACGCGCCTGATGGCGCCGATACTCACGTTTACCAGCGAGGAAGTCTGGCAGCACTTGCCGAAGATCGCGGGCCGTGCTGAGAGTGTGCATCTAGCGGAGTTTCCCAATGCTGCCGACGTGCTGGGTCATGCCTCCGTTCCTGAAACTGACCCCCGGCAGGAGCAGGACTGGACCACGCTTCTCGCAGTGCGTGAGCAAGCTCTGAAAGCGCTGGAAGAGGAACGCAATAGCAAGCGGATTGGCAAGAGTCTGGAAGCGCAACTCGCGATTACAGCGGCGGACCCGGCATTTTCGGTTCTCGCGAGCTATCGAGACCAATTGCGCTATCTGTTCATCGTCTCTGCGGTGAGCCTGGTACGAGGCTCGGGTGATGGCGGAGTACACGTCGAAGTAAAGAAAGCCGACGGCGCCAAGTGCGACCGCTGCTGGAACTACTCCACCCATGTCGGGGAAAACAAGACCTATCCCACGGTCTGCGAGCGGTGCAGCGCCGTGCTGAAGGAACTGGAAGCCTCCCAGTAGAATCGGGCAACCGTGAACTGGCAAAAGCTGCGAAACTGTTTGATCCTGTTGTTGGTCCTGTGCAGCATCCTCGCCACCCGCTACTATCAGATCGACGTTCCTATTTTGCATTTCTTGAGAGGTTCCGGTCATATCGACCCTTTGTCGCTTCACCTCTCTGGAGAGTTCGTGGAGAGCAATCTTGGAACCGAACAAGAGCCGGATGGTGCGATCACTGTGCGCATGGTAGCGCAGCAGTATCTGTTTATACC
>JBAVAV010000127.1:0-2137 GCA_049585895.1 Candidatus Sulfotelmatobacter sp.
GGATAGGAGAAAACCGCCGGTGCAACTACACGGCGGGGTGTGGCAATTCTGGTAGAGGAGTGATGAATGGGGGGACGTATGCGTTCATTCCCCCCGTTTTTGACCTGCCGTGCGTCCTGCAAGCTCACGACGACTCACCGGTGCAAGTCCGGTCAAAGGAGGGACCAAGCCACCTTTGTAGCAGCCCGCCGGCGTTCGGGGAGACCTGGGCGTCGAAGCGCGGGGTCGAGCCCTCCCTGGGAGGGTGCAAGCCACCGGTCCGCAGCATGAAGCGAAGCCTGCCGCGTCGACAAGAAAACCTCCTTCGGGAGCCAACAGGGAGCCGAGCCCGGGCTTGTTGGGCGAAGGCCACGGAAGGTGTGAAGCGCTTGGCAATGCAGCACCGAGGAACCCTGCGGCGTAAGGGGCGTGGAACGGTGGCACAGCCGTCGTGGGAACAGGAGAGACCCGTCTCCGCCCCAGCAGTGAGCCCTGGCGGGTGCCAACCGACAGGGGGACTGGGAGCGGCGAATCCTATAAGCGGTATCCCCGCGAAAGGGATGAGCGCGGAGCGGGAGTCGGAGCGGCCCGTAGTACTGGCGATGCTCGGGACAACAGAACCCGAGCGGAGGGAAGGGGCCGTACTTGGTCTATGGGTTCGGTGGAGGTAAGCACCGGTGATTGCCGATACGGCTACGAACACCCGAGACAAGGTGCGAGAACTGCAGCGAGCCCTGTATCGAGCCGCGAAGGCGGATGCCACGCGGCGGTTCCATGCGCTCTTCGACAAGGTGTCCCGCGCGGACGTCTTGGGGCGAGCGTGGCAAGAGGTGAAAGCGAACGCAGGGGCAGCGGGCGTGGATGGGCAAACCATCAGTGAGATTGAGCAGAGCGGGGTCGAGGCGTTTCTGGCAACGCTCGGACAAGAGCTGCGAGCGGGGACCTACCGGCCACGACCGGTGCGCCGGGTACGGATACCGAAGGCAGACGGGCGGGAGCGGTTGTTAGGGATACCGGCCGTACGAGACCGCGTCGTCCAGGGGGCCGCGAAGGTCGTGCTGGAAGCGGTCTTTGAAGCGGACTTTCGTCCCAGTTCGTACGGGTTTCGGCCGAAGCGGAATGCCCATCAGGCGATGGAGCAGATCCGGCAGGCCGTCAACCATGGGCAGAACTGGGTGGTGGACGCCGATATTCGGGCGTTCTTCGACGAAATCGAGCCGGCGGTGCTCGTAAAGCTGGTGGAACGACGCATCTGCGACCGGCGGCTACTCAAGCTGCTGCGACAGTGGGTACGAGCCGGCGTGCTGGACGGTGGGAGCGTAGTTGCCACCGAACGGGGCGTTGCCCAGGGTTCGGTCATCTCTCCGTTGTTAGCGAACGTGGTACTCCACGAGCTGGACCGGCTCTGGGAAGACCATTGTCGCCACCTGGGTCAATTGGTCCGGTACGCCGACGATCTCGTCGTGCTCTGCCGAACGGAACGAGCGGCACAGGAAGCACTGCGGCGGGTGGGAGCCATCTTAGCCCGCCTGGGCCTGACGCTGCATCCGACGAAGACCCGGCTGGTGTTCGTCGGGGACGGCCAACAGGGATTCGATTTCCTGGGCTTTCATTGCCGCAAGGTGGAGTCACGGCGCTATCGTGGACGCCGCTACCTCTTGCATTGGCCCAGCCGTCGAGCGCTGCAGCGGGTGCGGGAACGCGTGAAAACGCTCACCGCGCCGCGAAAGCGCTTGCCAGAACCGGTCAAAGCGATCGTCGCTCAACTCAACCCGGTGCTGCGGGGCTGGGGCGCGTATTTCCGAGTAGGAAATGCGAGCCAACAGTTTCGGCACGTGGACGAGTATGTCCGCGAGCGCTTGGCGCTGTTTCTGAGCAAGAAGACGGGACGGCGCGGGCGGCGTTGGCAGCGCCATACGCTGGCGTATTTCCGCGCCCTGGGCGTGTATGAATTGGCAGGAACCGTCACGTGGTACAAGGCAACGCCGACAGCGGTGCGGTGAAGGACCTCGGAAAGCCGGGTGCGGGAGAATCGCATGCCCGGTTTGATGAGGGGAGGCTGGAAACGGGGTCGGGTCTCGGGTCAGCCGAGCCTACGATGCAGTGTGTGGACAGCGCCGGACCACCACGGCTACCGCGCCAGTCTCCTACTCTACTG
>JBAVAV010000128.1:0-2296 GCA_049585895.1 Candidatus Sulfotelmatobacter sp.
CGTTCTGGTCTCTTCGGTCATGACGGCTCGATCCTTGTCTGGGCGGTGGCTAACATCCAGTGCATATCCGCCTCGGTTCCCGTTCCAAAGTGGTGCATGATGACTCTGGGGCCAGTGTTGTTTTGGTAGGTCTCAGTGGTCAGCACAATCACATCGCGCGGCTTCACTTCTCCGCTCTCAATCTCGCGCAAGAGTCGGCGGAGTTTCCCAATCACGTCGTAGCGTGTGCCTCTGTCGATCACGCGGAGGTTGCTGCGCTTCTTCATCACGAGCCTCCTACGGGGGAACCTGCGAAAAACTGGCTCCCTTGCATCTGCCGTTCGTCGGCGGTGCGCTCGGCAAAGCTGGCGGCGCGGTCCAGTGGGGATTCGACGGCCGCTTGGTGCGTTTGCTTGATGGTCTGGGTGGCGATGCGTCCGGCAATCTTCTTGTCTTCGAGCTGGAGGTCGCCCTGCTGCTTCTGGTTCAACAGCGCGGATTTCGATTGCGCTTGCTGCGCGGAATCGCTCTGCTGCTGCATCATCTGTTTCTCCTCATCTGTCATCGGCACAACCAGGTCTCGCTTGTTCTTCCACTCGCTCATTTCGAGAACCATATTCACGAGTTCCATCGCGTTAACCTTCCATCCGGTCTGCGAGAGTTGTTGAACGAGTGCCTGATTGCCGAATACTTCGAGTAAGAAGGGAAGTGCCTGGGCCATCTTGTTCTTCGCGGCCAGTCGCGTCCCGGCCAGCGTGTCGAACTTGATAGTCGAATCCATGAAGTCCTGAAAGTCCGGCACAAGGTCATCGGCGCGCTCGGCCAGCACATCGCGTACCTCGCGCATCGGCATCCGCTCTTTGACCATGCGGTAAACGAAGTTGAGGAAGGGAAGAAAAACTCCGTCGATCACGCGCTCAACCGGGGACTGTAGGCGAGTCGTAGAGGCTTGGCCCACAATCCCCGCTCCGGTCCCGCTCCGCACAATGCTCGAACCCTTCCCCGGGATTGAACCTTGAACGGTGGCTTGGTCGGCTCCTGTAGCTCCCTCGCTCGAAGCGATGACGGATTGAATGGCGCGCCATGCGTCGGGCGGAACCTGCGGCTGCTGCACAAGCGCAATCGCTCGTGTGGCGTCCATGCCGTCCACCATGCGGATACCACCCAGGCGGCGGCGTTGGTCCTGCGTGGGGACGTTGGCTCCGCGCGCCACGGCATATTCCGGCTGTACCGCGAAGGCCAAAATGTCCAATAGCGAATTAAGAAGTCCGGTTTCGACCCGTTGGTCGCTTCCCACGATGCGGCCTACGCCCAAACCATACCCCGCGTTGTCAATGTCCCAGTAGTTCGCGGACCAGAAAGGCTTCTCGCCCATCTTGTGCTGACCGTTGCGGATGACGATTTTTTTCTGGAGGACGACGCGGACCTGGGTACGGTCCCACCATTCCAGAACTTGCAGCGGCTTTTTGAGCGGGTCTTCTGACCATTCCCAATCCTGACGTTCGGCATGGTGGATGCTGGTGTTTGCCACCATCGCCTGTTCTGTCGGCGGGATACCCTCGGTGACTTCGGCATCGCTCATGAAGGCCGCGCGAAGATCGTCGTCCGAAGGTATGTCGTAGTCGGGATTGTCGCGGAGCTTGGTGAGGTCGTCGTGGTCCAGGTACATCTCGTGGACGATCCACTTTGCCTTCCAGAGCTGATTGGGTGAGGCCCAGCGGGGGTCTACGAAAACCGTCCCCAGTTCGCACTTCTCGAAGGTCGGGCGGTTGCGCGTTACTTCAATGTCGATGGCTTCAAACTCGTCGCTGGCGTCGGTGAAAATGGTGCTGGGCTTACCGAACGGCATCTCCTGAGTGAGCGGGGCTTCCTTGCGGCGGTAGTGGGTTTCAACCTCGGTGATGGTCTCCCATCCGCCTTTAAAAATCACGGTCCCCTGATTGACCATGCCCTGTATCACATAGCTCATCTCCTGCTTGAAATGAATCTGGTCCAGGAGTTCGGCAATCAGTTCCTTCCAGGCGCGCGCGGTGTCCTGATGGGAGCTGGGGCGGGGGCGGATTTCAAAGGGTGTGGCGTCGTTAAAAAAGATAGCCCCCGCTAGGGCGGGGGCCAGAGAATTGACTTGCTTGGCAACTGAAAACCTTGAGACGTTCGCTCTTGTTACCGTCGAATTTTCAAAGACGGATAACATGCGCGGCGATTGGTACAGCACATCGCTCTCGGTCCATCCCAGCGGCCAGCGGCGGTCTTCGAGCCACGCGCTGGCGCGCATGTAGTCCTGTACCACGATGGAGAGAACGGCTTCGTCTGTGTA
>JBAVAV010000129.1:0-4149 GCA_049585895.1 Candidatus Sulfotelmatobacter sp.
CGCTGAGCAGCGCACGATTCGGGAGGGTTCAAGTCCCTCCGGTGCTCGAATGAGGGGCACCGTATCCAAAGGCGGGAGTAACTTCTCGTCGGCCAGAAGAGTGGAGAGGTATGGAGAAGTCTAGCCAAACATATTTGAAATTTTCAGATCAGCCCAGTTCTGCGATACGTGCGGTTGGATAGCCGAGGATGGTGACAACGCGAGCGGAAGCGCGGTCGATATACACGAATGCAGCGCCGTCAATATTGTAGTTTCCTTTCCAGCCGATTGCGAAGTTCGCTTCGGTTTCCTCAAAGTGGATGGGTTCGGGATCGCCGGCCCGCGCCACACGGGCGGCGAGATGATCGGCCGGGTCCAGCAGCCAAGCGTCACCGGTATCGGTCGAAAACAGCGCGAGTGGACCGACGGTAACGAAGCGCTCGTCGTAGGCGGCGGCGCGGCGCTGGATGTAGCGGATTTCGTCGGCCTGCCGGAAATCCTTGCTGCTGATCGCGCGCTGGCCCGATCCTTGTCGGATCTTTCTGCGCCCCACGGACGCCCTCCTTTGCGTAGAGTGAAGTTCCGATGGAACTGTTCACCCTGCTGTTCGGCGATCTGCTCGCTCTGGTATATCACTGCTTCGACCGCATCGTCATCCACGGCTATCTGAACGGGTTGTCCCGGCCCGAACAGGTGGTCCACTTCTTCCGCCAAGTCCTCGGTCTCGCGGTGGTGGACAAAGAAGTTCTGAGCCAGCGCACCCGTGATTATCAGGCCTGGGTCGAATCTTACGCCGGCAACCATCGCATTCCGATCGAATGGGCCGAAAAGGGAATTCGCAAAGAGGATTACGTGCTGCCCGCGCTGCATCGTATCGAGAAGGCGAACGTTTACGGCGTTTACTTCATCTTCAAGAGCATGGAACAAGGCCGGACGTTCCGCATCACCGTTCCGAAGTATCCCACCGCGGATCCGAACTACCGCATCCTCGCGCACCAGCGCAGCCGTTTCACCCATTACTACTTCTACATTCGGGATGAAGTTCTGGGGCCCATCATCCTGCGCGTGGCAAGCTTCTTCCCGTTCCAGGCCACGTATTGGCTCAACGGCCACTCTTTCATCGAGCAGGAGTTGAAGCGGACCCACATCGGCTTCCGCAAGAACGACAATGCCTTCCTCGCCGTGGAAGATGCAGCGGCGCTGCAAGCAGCGGCTGATCGACTCAGTCCACAGATCATCCGCAAGCAACTCGACTACTGGACATTCCTCCTCGGACCAAAGTTCTCCAAGCGGGAACGCAGCCACATGAACCTGTCGCGCTTCTACTCGCTGGCGCAGATCGAATACTGCCGCAACTTCATCTTTAAACGCCACTTTCCCATCCATAAAATCTTCGAGCGCAGCTGCGAAATCGGCCTGTGGCGTCTGACGGCGAACCGTATCAGCGAAATCTTCGGCGTGCGGCGGACCAGGAAACTCCGCGGCAAGATCGCTACCGCCATCGAACAGATCGAGCACGGCCATCATGTCTTCCGTGCGTACTGGAAGAACGCCTTACTCAGACAATACGAGAAGTTCTCCCGCTTCCTGCGCAACGAGCTGTGCTCGAACAATCTGCGCGACTTCGGCCTCCGCAAGGGGCTGGATCACCTCGACGCGGTGCGGAAAAAGTTCCAAACCATCACAGATCGCTTTGCCGGCTTTCAGGCGCAGTGCCTCAACGTGCACGTAGACTTTCCCCTGCTCCAGCGAATCGCTCTTCCCATCACCATCGGCTCGGTCCGCTATCCCGGCATCAAAATCCATGACACCCGGATCATCCGCTTAATGGAAGTTCTCCTGCATGGCGGCAACACCGTCGGCGGTTGGACCGCCAAGCAGATCCATGAAACCATCCTCACCACCTTCCAGCTTTCGGCCAATGCTTACGGGCTGAACCAGCTCCGCTACGATCTGCGCAAACTCAAAGGCCACGGCCTCCTCCAACGCGATGCTTCCCGCTACGCTTACCGGCTCACCGCCAAAGGTGTGCAGGTAGCCCTCCTATTCTTGTTCTTCCACAAGCAACTCTGCGGCCCTCTGGCCAACAGTCGCTTCCATCACCAGCCGGATCCCAGCCAGAGGCCTGATAGCAAACTCGAGGTCGCCTACCACAAGGCAGACAAGGCCATTCAGCAAATCGTTGACCTACTTGCCGCGGCGTGATGTTACTTCTTCAAATGTTGAACTATTCTTGTTTACGATCTTCGACCTAAGAATCCACGCTTTTTCGGAGACTGCGCTCCGAAAAAATGGCCCCTGCGGGGCAGTTGATAGTGGGATGCGCTGCTTGTACGGTGGGCTTCATGGCTACCGACACGCTGAGTAGTTACTACCGCGATCTTCTTGAGGGCAGCTATGACTGTGTAGACCGCATCGTGCTGAACGGGTATTGCGGGCTCTGTTATTCCGCTGGCGGTTTTCGGTGTTGGTGGCGGCGGCTCCACCATGGATCAGAAGAGGAACTAGACAACACCCACCTGATGCGGATGGCAGGCCGATTCAGCCGCCGTGTCCGCGGGTTTGCCAAAGCCAACGGAATCCCGGTGATCGATTGCAACTCGGAGGACAAGAAACACCAGATTGCGGAAGAGCGTTTGCGCAATAACCCAACGGTGCGCGGACTGTTTCTGATTCTGGTCTCTCGTGCGGTGGCTACCGTATGGGAAGTGAAGCGATCCCATCGCGGTGTGATTCAGAATCTGGTGGCCAGGTGGCCGTACATCAACTATTACTCATTCCACATCATGGATCCCGAGTGGGGCCACATCACCATTAAAATGGCGGGGCACCCACCCTTTGGCACGCAGATCATCCTGAACGGTCACGAATATGTGACCTGTCAGGCTAGGAAGACAGGAATCGGCTTTAACAAGGAAGGAAACTGCTTCACGACCATTTCTAAACCCGCAGACCTGGCCAAGGTTGCAGACACCTTGTCTGATCCTCGGACTGTAGGGCGCTTACGCCAGGTTTGCGACCGCTGGATTTACACTTCCTGTCTCTGCTTTGGGCTGGACCTAGAGGAACAACGGCAGAGCGGTTTCGTTTACCAATACTCGGTCTATCAAGTCGAATATAGTCGGAATCTGATGTTCCGTGTGGGTGCTCAGATGGAGCAGGTCTTTCAGGGCATCATTGACCGGACTCGAGGCCAAATCAATCTCAAACGATTGAGGACGATTTTCGGCGTGAAGAAACGCCCTCACCGGAACCGGAAGGGCAAAGCCCCTCGGCTGGAAGCCGTGATCGAGACACCTCAGTATGACCTGACAGTGTTCAAGTTGCACTTTGGCAAGTTGACGCTGAAGATCTATACCAAAGGCGAGCGCGTGCTCCGTGTCGAGGCGATTGTGCACAACACCCAAGAACTCCGCTGCGGTCGCCGGATCGAGCGCTTCCCGAAAATCGTGTCCCGACTGCGCAGCATGGCCGAAGGCTTCCTGAACAACCTGTACTGTCTGGACACGGCCTTCATCACCAATGGATTTCTGGAGCAACTGCCCACTCCTTCCAGGGTCGGCGAAACCCGCGTAGGCGGCGTGGACATCAGCAAGCCGCGCATGCGGACCGTGCTATCGGCTGTGCTGGCCTTAGCTTGTTCTCCAAACGGATTCACCGTCTCCGAGTTGGCCGCACAGGTACAGTCCCGGAATCCGCAATTGGGCTATGGACCGCGGCGAGCGGCGTACGATCTCAAGAAACTCCGCGGCAAAGACCTGATCCAGAAAAAAACAGGCTCACGCCGCTACCAAACGCCACCCGCCGGCCTGCGCGCTATGGCCGCTCTGGTCATCCTTCGCGAGAAAGTACTCAAGCCGATTCTCGCGGGAGTGGGCAAGCCCAAGATGGGCAGGAAGCCGAACAATTGGACCCAGATCGATGAGCACTACGAAACCATACGACAAAACATGTTCGTACTGCTTGAAGACCTTGGATTTCCTGCGTAGGAATCAACGACAACTTTTTGTCGATGTTGATTTCCTAAGCGCCTAAGCAGGTTGTGAAAACCAAGGCCCAAAGCATCTTCCAAGGACAGAACCACCACAAGCAGCAGCGAAAGCTAGTGATTCTCGATCAATGGTTTGAAATCGAGGTTGAGAACGGGCAGACAGTAACAAAGGCTTATCC
>JBAVAV010000130.1:0-11554 GCA_049585895.1 Candidatus Sulfotelmatobacter sp.
GCTTTTGGCGGCTTGTGCTCGCTTGGGTGCCAGTGCGGCCGTTGCGGCCTTTCCAGCTTGCGCTCTGGTCTTCATCTTCGTAGGAGTAGTGGGTCGAAGAATGGTCGTCGGTTCGCATTGCTGGCGAGCCTGTTCCAAACGAAGTATCCGATCGGCCGGTGCCAACATTTGCCGTGCTGCGGCGTCTGCCCAACTCCTCGATTAGCTGGATCGGTACTTCCTCCAGGAAGCGCGATGGGACGCTGGCCTCGGGCAAGTCGCTGCCATACCTGCGGCGGTAGACGGCGCGGCTGAGGATAAGCTGGTCCATGGCGCGGGTCATGCCGACATAACACAGGCGGCGCTCCTCCTCGATGTCATCGGGTTGCAACAGGGTGCGGGAGTGGGGGAAGAGTCCTTCCTCAAGACCGCTCAGAAAAACCAGGGGAAACTCCAGACCCTTGGCCGCATGCAGGCTCATCAGTGTGATTTGCGCACGCTCGTCGTAGTCGTCGGCATCGCTGATCAGCGCGGCGTGATCGAGGAATTGATCGAGAGTTTCGCCGCGGTCGCGCGAGTCCATGGCAGCATTGACCAGTTCGCGAAGGTTTTCGATGCGGGACCAGGCTTCGGGCGTGTCTTCGGCTTCGAGCAGCTTGATGTAGCCGGTGCGGTCGATGAGGAACTTGAGAACGTCGGCCGTGGAGGGGAGGATCGCAGAGTCCTTAGTAACGCCGTCGTCCCGCCGGCTGTCGTGGAGACTTCCCGCCTCCACATCAGGCTCACTTCCCAAATCCCTTGCACCAAAATCAAACGAGGTGTTGTCGGACTCGCCTGGATTGAAGGCCGTGGAATCCTCGGTGTCGGCCGGTACGCTGTTTACGGCGATCGCCGCGGGAGAGCCCGGCTTGAGCGAAGTCGAAGGGCTGCTTGCTCCGGCGCTCTCTTCCAGTTGCTCAGTGAAAGTTCCTGCCTGCATCGCGCGAGCATCGTCAATGAGCTGCTGGAAGCTCTTCAGCGAGTAGAGCGTGCGTTGCGGCAGCAACTGGCGGCGGATGGCTTCTCCGATCGCACCCCAGATCGACAGTCCAGTTTCGAGCGCCAGGCGCTCAATGGTTTCTATTGTGTTCTTGCCGATGCCGCGAACCGGTGTATTGACCACGCGCAATAACGAGATCGAGTCGTCCGGGTTCTGAATGACCTTCAAATACGAGATCATGTCTTTGATCTCGGAGCGCTCGTAGAAAGAGAATCCGCCAACCACTTTGTACTTGAGGCCATAGCGGCGCATGGCTTCTTCAAACAGGCGGGACTGCGAGTTGGTGCGGTAGAGCACGGCAGCACGCGGGGTTCCACCGCGTGAGTTTTCAGCACGCCCGGCTTCGCGCAGATATTGTGCGGCAAGATCGGCAGCGAAAAGCGCTTCGTTTTCTCCGTCTGGGGCTTCGTAGTAGCCGAGCTTGGCGCCGCCCTGGCGCGAGGTCCAAAGATTCTTGCCCTTGCGGCGAATGTTATTCGCCACCACCGCCGATGCCGCCTGAAGAATGTTCTGCGTGGACCGATAGTTCTGCTCCAGGCGGATGATTTTCGCCTCGGGAAAATCCCTTTCGAATTCGAGAATGTTGCGGATATCGGCGCCCCGCCAGGAATAAATCGATTGATCCTCGTCGCCCACGGCGCAAACGTTGTGGCGCTCGCCGGCCAGCATGCGCATGAGTTCGTATTGCGGCCGGTTGGTGTCCTGATATTCGTCGATCATCAGATATTGGAAGCGCCGGTTGTAATACTCGCGAACGGGGGCAGACACCTTCAGCAGGCGCGTCGCTTCGAGCAGCAGATCGTCGAAATCAAGGGCGTTGGCTTTGCGTAACTCTTTGCGATATTCCTCGAACAGATGCGCAATCTTCTCAGTCTTGGGGTCGGCGGATTGCAGGTAAAGCTCCTGCGGATCGAGCATATGATTCTTCGCCCAGGAAATTCGCCCGAGGACCATGCGCGGGGTTAGTTGTTTGTCGTCAACGCCGAGGCGCTTCATGATCGATTTGACAACACTCTGCTGGTCGCTCTCGTCGTAAATGACGAATTTTTTCGTGTGCCCGATCGGTGGCTGCCCGGGCGTGGCCGACGGAATTCTCAGAGCTTCAATGTCGCGGCGAAGCACGCGCACGCAAAAAGCGTGAAAGGTCGAAATGACAGGCTTGGCGATGCTCAGTCCGCCAACCAGTTTCTCGACCCGCTCGCCCATTTCGGCGGCGGCTTTGTTGGTAAAAGTCATCGCCAGAATCGATTCCGGCATCACGCCCATGTGCTCAATCAGGTGGGCAATACGGTATGTAATAACGCGCGTCTTGCCGCTGCCCGCGCCGGCGAGGATCAGCAGCGGGCCTTCGATAGTTTCGACGGCTTCGCGCTGCTGCGGATTGAGTTGATCGAGAAAAGACAATGCGGAAGCGGCTCCGGAGTCGATGATTGAATTTTACAGGATGGAGACTCTGTAATTGTCGGTGAGTGCAAAGCAGGATAGGTTCCCTACAAAAGTAGCTTCATGCCTAGCTTTCCGCCCGCGCCGTCTTGCATTCCTCGCACGGACAAACTTCGCGCAGGTATCTCCAGGAGTAAAGGCCAAGGTCGTGGTTGTCGTTCCAGATGAATCTAATGGCGTACTTGCCGACCGCTTCGGCGGAGACGAGTCTGATGGCGGCCTTGAACATGGGAAGCGTTCCGGAGACGAGTTTCGCGGCTTCGCCGGGCTTAAGTCCCGCCTTGCCGCGCTCGTCTTCGCACAGCGCGCACGGGCAGGCATCACGGAGATAGATAAAACCGTAATGGGAAAGGTGGCCGTCTTTCCATTCGATGTCGACGCCCGTGCCGCTGGTGAGATTGACCTTTACCGACTTAGGATCGGTAGCCGCGGTGGCCGCCTGAAGCGGAGACTGCATTGATTCAGTATCGCATACGGCACTGCGGACTTCTGCAGGGGCAAGGCAGATCCGACGATAGACGTGTAACTACAAGGAAGGCCGACCACCGACTGTGCGTGTCAATGCGACAGGGACGACGGAGTTTTTGACGTAACCGCTCCGATGGCCAGTCCCCCGATGGCTCCTGCCAAGATGCCCATCAGCGCGAGCACAATCGCGCTTTCCACCAAAGTTGCCTTTCCTCGACTCGCCATGAGTCCCCCGGTTAACGGCCAGAGACTATTCTAACCTGCCAGCTGCAGCGGAGCCAATTGTGCGCAAGGCCGTGAATCCGATAGAATAATTGTTTCGCATTAAGGTTTCTGAAAGGATCTATAGCCATCATGGCACAAGTTTGCGATATATGCGGCAAGAAGCCGCAATTCGGAAACCGCATCAGCCACGCCCACAATGTGACCAAACGGCGCTGGAACGTGAATCTGCGCCCGGTGCACGCTCGCGTGGGCACCGCGACCAAGCGCATGCGTGTCTGCACCTCCTGCCTGCGCAGCGGAAAAGTGGTCAAGGCTTAGAACGTCGCTTGCTGAAGGCGCCTGCTACTTCAATTAATCCACAGTCTCGCGCCGGACGGTCAAGCACTTTCGCGGTGATCTCGCAAGAGATTCTACTGCACGCCTAACAACTGTACGTCGAAGATCAGCGTCGCGTTGGGCGGGATCGGGCCGCCCGGTGTGCCGTTGGCGCCGTAACCGAGGTCAGGCGGAATGCGCAGCTGGCGTTTGCCGCCGACCTTCATGCCCGCAACGCCTTCATCCCATCCCTTGATGACCTCACCATTGCCCAACCTGAAGTCGAAGGGCTTGCCTGCATCCACGGAACTGTCGAACTTCTTGCCCGTAGTAAGCCAGCCGGTATAGTGCACGCGCACATGATTGCCTTGTTTGGCCACTTCGCCCGTTCCCACCTTGATGTCCCAATACTGCAGGCCGGAGGCGGTTTTCACCCCGTCGCCTGTGACCTTGGCTGGTGCGTTTGTGTTGGGCGCAGCCGGCGTCGTCTTATTCGTTGCGGTCTGGGCCACGACCAGCACCGCCGCCAGCGCGAGCAAGCTGGCAACTCCTATGAGATATTTCATCATTCTGGATTCCTCCAAAGACATCTTAACCACAGAGGGCACAGGCGTGCACGCAGGTTATTTGCGTTCCTCTGTGTCCCGTGTTCTCTGTGGTGAAGATATTCTTACGCGAGCGCGATCACGTCGATTTCTACCAGAACGTCCTTCGGCAGGCGCGCTACTTCTACCGTGGAGCGGGCGGGCGGCGCGGAGTTGAAATACTTGCCATAGACTTCGTTCATGGAGGCGAAGTCCCCCATGTTCTTCAGGAAGACGGTAGAGCGGACCACTTTGCCAAGACCGCTGCCCGCAGCTTCGAGAATTTCCGACAGATTGCGCAGCACGCGGTCCGTTTGCGTAGCCACGTCGCCTGAGATGACTTGCTGACTGACGGGATCAATGGCCACTTGACCTGAAACAAAGACGAATCCGTTGGCTTTGATGGCTTGCGAATAAGGGCCGATGGCTTGCGGGGCATCGTTAGTGGAAATGACTTCGCGCGTAGGTAACATCAGTGGTCACTTGGCCGGTAACTGACCTGAGGACCGAAGTCCTCTTTCCGATTAACGCAGATGACTGGGACAAAGGTCAAATTCGAAAGTTTTTAGGTGACCCTGACTACTGGCGATCTGACCAGTGTGTTTTCAGATTTTCTGCAGCCTCTGCACTTCATGCACGCCGGGAATCTTGCGCAGGCCGGCGATAATCTGTTCGAGGTGCTTGAGATCGGCGATGTCGAGCACAACTTCCACGCTGGCCTGGCTGTTGGCGGTTTGGGCAGCGATGTTGCGGATGTTGCTTTGCGCGTCGCCGATAACGCTGGTGATGTTCTTCAGCATGCCGAAGCGGTCGTCGCAGTAAACGGTAAGCTTGACCGGGTAGGCCGTGGGCGTGCTCTCGTCGCGAGCCCATTCGACTTCGATGCGGCGCTCGGGTTCGTATAGCAGGTTCGTAACATTGGGGCAGTTCACCGAGTGCACGGCCACGCCTTTGCCGCGGGTCACGTAGCCGACAATGCCCTCGCCGCGAATGGGATTGCAACAACGGGCGCGATAAACCAGCATGTCGCCCTGTCCCTTGACCATGATGGCATTGTGATCGCCGAAAACGCGCCGCACCGCGCTGGCAATGGCGCCAGGTTTGTTGGTCAGTCCCTCGGCCTCAATATCGCCCGCCATCGAAGGCGTTGCGCCTGCCGGCAGCAAACGCGCCAGCACCTGCCGCGCGGAATATTTTCCGTAGCCGATACCGGACATAAGGTCATCGACCTTGCCGAGTCCATAGCCCGCCGCTACTTTCTGCAGTTCCTCGTCTTTAATTCCCTTCAGCGCAATACGATATTTTCGCGCTTCTTTCTCGATAAGCTTGTGGCCGATTTCGATGGCCCGCTCGCGTTGGTGCACGTTGAGCCAGTGCTTGATCTTGTTGCGCGAGCGCGAGGACTTGACCAGTGCGAGCCAGTCGCGGCTGGGCTTGTGGCCGGCTTGGGTAACGATCTCTACAATGTCGCCGGAATGCAGTTTATGGCGCAGCGGCACCATGCGGCCGTTGACTTTGGCTCCGACGCAGGTGTGGCCCACTTCCGTGTGAATCGTATAGGCGAAGTCGATAGGCGTGGCATCGCGCGGCAGCACTACCACTTTACCTTTTGGCGTAAAGGTGTAAACCTCTTCCGGATACAGATCGACTTTGAGCGTGGAAAGGAATTCATTGGGATCGCTCACGTCGCGCTGCCACTCGACCACCTGGCGCAGCCAGGCAAGCCGCTGTTCGTCCTGCGCCGACACCGGTCCGTCTTTGTACTTCCAGTGCGCCGCGATGCCCTCCTCGGCCATCTTGTGCATCTCTTCGGTGCGAATCTGGATTTCGAACGGCGTGCCGTCCTCGGTGATCACCGAAGTGTGCAGCGACTGGTAGAAGTTCGGCCGCGGCATGGCTATAAAATCCTTGATGCGTCCGGGCACCGGTCGCCAAATGTTGTGAATGATCCCGAGCACAGCGTAACAATCTTGCAATGAGCGCGTAATGATGCGCATGGCAAAAAGATCGTAGACCTGGTCGACTCCGATATGTTGCCGCTGCAGCTTCTTGTGGATGCTATACAGCCGCTTGATGCGGCTTTCCACCCGGGCTTGAATGCCGGCCTCCTTGAGCTTGTCGCCGATTACCTCCTCCATCCTGGCCAGGAAGACCTCGCCTTCTTTGCGGCGGGAATTCACGGAGGCTTCTACCTGCTCGTAGCCGACCGGATCGAGGAAGCGGAAGCCCAGGTCTTCCAGTTCGCCGCGAATCTTGCCCATGCCCAGGCGATGAGCGATAGGAGCATAAATTTCGAGCGTCTCTTCTGCGATTTTGTGCTGGCGCTCGGGCAGCAGGTGCTCGAGCGTACGCATGTTGTGCAGGCGGTCGGCCAGCTTGATCAGTACCACGCGGATGTCGTCAACCATGGCCAGCATCATCTTGCGCAGGTTTTCGGCCTGCGCTTCCTCGCGCGTGGCGAAGTCGATCTTGCTGATCTTGGTGACGCCCTCGACGATGTGGGCGGCCTGCTCGCCGAATTCTTTGCGAATGTCGACGATAGTGACGGAGGTGTCTTCGACCGAATCGTGCAGCAAGCCGGCTGCAACCGCAACCGGGTCCATCTTCATTTCGGCAAGCACCAGCGCCACTTCCAGCGGATGTACCAGATAAGGTTCGCCCGAGGCGCGGCTCTGGCCTTCATGATGTTTCAGGGAGTAATCGTAGGCCTTCTTAACAATGGACAGATCATCCTGCGGACGGTTTTCCTGCATCCGCTTCATCAGCTCGCGGAACTTGGTAAGCGTGAGAGCGGTGGTGGCAATCTGTTGGCGCAAGCTCGCCATGCAGGATTATAGCCCGTGCGAAGCAAGACAAGCTGGGATAGGGTAGTGTCCGGTTGACCGTCTCATCTACATTCTCCCAGCAAGTTCTGCGGGCTGCTCCATGCTTCGCGCACTTTGCGAAGTATGGGATTCCGTGGTTCCCCTCTCGCCGGCGCCGGCTTTTCAGCGGTCTACTGTTACCACATATGTGGTATATTAACACCACATGTTCGCTTTTCGTTCCAAGGCCCGCCAGCAACTGTTGGCCTATTACTTTACGAACCCGACGGCCCGCCACCATCTGCGGGATTTGGCGCAGCGGCTGAACATCGATCCGTCCAACCTGTCGAAAGAACTTGGACGCCTGGAGGGCGAAGGCTTATTTCGGTCGGAAGTGAGTGGCCGCCAAAAGTATTTTCAACTCAATCGCGAATATCCGCTTTTCGATGAAATGCGCAAGATCGTTGCCAAAACCATTGGTGCGGCGCCCCTGATCTCACAGTCCCTCCAGAAAATTAAGGGCATCGATGTGGCCTATTTGTACGGTTCGTTTGCGCGTAGCCAGCAGGACGCCGCCAGCGATATAGACGTGCTGGTGATCGGCACCCCACGGGAACAGGTCTTAGCGCAAGTCGTGCGCAGGCTGGAGCGGCAACTCGGGCGCGAAATCAACTATGCGGTTTTGAATCCAGAAGAATTCAGGTCGCGCCGCGCGCGGAAGGATGCCTTTCTGAAAAACGTCTGGCACAATGAACATGTTTCGCTGGTCGGTCCAAATCTCGTCAGCTCAGAGCTCGTAGGCCCGGATGAAGAAGGTAAAGCCGCACGCCGTTGATTGGGCACAGATTGAACGCTTTCTCACGAGCGCTGAGAAGAAACTCGGTTCGGCCCACCGAATTCTCGCTTTCGACGAGGAGGCTTGCCTTCAACAAGCTCACGAGGCGATGCTCAAGGCTCCCCTCGGATTTATGTTCAGCCATGGATTTCGTGCGAGAAGTCAGCCTGAGCACCACATCGCAATCATCGAGTTTGTACGGTCGCGCGTCGGCAAGAAGCACGCTGGTCTGCTGATCGTCTTTGATCGTCTGCGCCGAAAACGCAATCTGGCTCTCTATGATGACACCGGATTTGTTTCTCACCAGGACGCCGAAAACGCGCTCGAATCCGCCGGCGACTACCTGAATGTGATCCGAGCCGACATCGCGGCCCGAAAACCGTGAGGCTTCATTCATCGTTCCTCTGTGACATCCAACCCTTGCCACCCACATCCTCGATAGCCGATCATGGTCGCGGAGGCAGTGCGCGACTCTGATTTTTCTTTCGAGTAGAACGAAGCTAACTCTTTGTGTCCCCAGGATTTTGCCTGTAAGTGCTTGAAGCCAGGATTTTTTAGAATTTTCCCGCTAACATCATGATTCTCAGGAGGAGGGATACACCCTGGATAATAAAAAGGTAAATAGCCGTATTCTCAGACCTGGAAGTCTTGAAAGGTGAACGTCGTGCCGCCACTGAGAAGTGAGAACCGGGAACTGAGAACTGCTCTCGTCAGCGGCGTCTCAGGTCCGATCGGGGCAGCTCTTATTCCCTCCCTCCGCACGAGTGGATATTCCGTAGTCCGACTCGTGCGCGGCGCGGCCACGGGAGAGGGGCGGATCTCCTGGGACCCGGCCGCGCCGATTCAGCCCGCGACCGTCTCCGGCTTCGACGCGGTGATTCATTTGGCGGGAGAAAGCATCGTCGGCCGCTGGACGGCGGCCAAGAAGTCGAAGATTCGCGACAGTCGGGTGCTGGGCACCGCACATCTGGCGCAGGCGTTGGCGCGGGCGCAGGAAAAGCCTGGGGTCTTCATCTGCGCTTCAGCGGTGGGCTACTACGGCGACCGTGGTGATGAAGTCCTTCGCGAAGACAGTTCGCCGGGTGCGGGATTTCTTGCACAAGTCTGCCAGGAATGGGAGAACGCTACGCGGCCCGCGAACGCAGCAGCCATCCGTACGGTGCAGATACGCACTGGCATGGTGCTCAGTCCCAGCGGCGGAGCGCTAAGCAAGATGCTCACGCCGTTCAAGATGGGCGTGGGCGGCAAGATCGGCAACGGGGGGCAATGGATGAGCTGGATCGATGTGCAGGATATGGTCGGCGCCATTCATCACATTCTGAAAACCGATCTGCCGCAAGACGACCCGCTGCAAGGCCCCGTGAACCTGGTAGCGCCAAACCCCGTAACCAACGCGGAGTTCACTAAGACATTGGCCAAAGTACTCTCCCGCCCGGCGATCTTTCCCATGCCCGCCTTTGCCGCGAGGCTTGCCTTTGGCCAAATGGCGGACGAACTCCTGCTGGCTAGCCAGCGCGTCGAACCCACGAAACTTGTTGCCAGCGGATATTCATTCCGCTATCCCGAGTTACAAGCCTCACTCGAAGAGATACTCCGCAAGTAAATCGAATTCAGCCGCGTATCCGAAAGTCCGCCAAGAGAGATCGCTGTGTGGGTTAGTTGGAAGCCGCTGGCCCGGAGCCGCCTTCGCGACCGTCCATTTCTTGCTGCAGTTTTGCCAATAACTCGGCGCGCTGCTCGGTGTTCAACTCACGCTGCAATTCCTCGAGTGCTAGAGCGACGATGTGGTAGTGATGCGCGCCGGCGTACTTGGGATCGGCGGTGATGTTGAGCCAAAGCTTGTGCATGAGTTCGACGTCTTGCGGACGCAAGCGAGGATTGTGCGGGCCAAGAGCGTATTCGCGGACAGTTCCGTCGGGCGCGCAGACCTCCAGAGTCAGGCGCGGACGCGGCTCAGGCATGCGCTCCCAGGCGTCGCCGGTAAGCTTCGCCTGCTCGTCCGCGGTGAGCTTGTTGGAGAGACCACAGATAACGCGCGTGGAATCGAGCCGCTGCGCGGTCACCATGATGGCTTCGAACACGTCGGTAGCCGGCACTACGAGCAACGAGATCGGCTTGCCTTCCTTTTCGGCGACGGCGACAGCGGCGGTGAAGAGTTCCTGCTCATAGTGGTCGAATACCTGGCTGGCTTCGAGGACCGTGCTGCCGCTGAAGCTGTGCTCGCGATGGTAAAGCCGGGCGCTCATGACCACCACATCCTGCTTCGCCGTGTTGGTGTGAGACAGGATGTGTCGCAAATAGTAGAGATTGCGGGGATCGCGCACCGCAACCAGAATGTTCCCGGGACGAACGCCCATAGCGCCGCTGCCCAGTTCCTGATTGCCATAGACACGGAACTGGTCGAGTTGCTCCGGCTTGCCGTGACGCTCTCGCGTGACGTGCCGCTCGGAGAGCGTGAAGATGGTGAAGAACACGCCGCTGAAGATGACGCCGGCGATCGTGGCCTCGTACTTGGTAAACAGGTTGACCACTGCCGTAATCAAAAGCACGGCAGAGATGGCAAGCAGGCCTAGAGGGATTTCGGTCTTGCCGATGTGCAGATTGCCCGGGACCTTCCATTGGCGGTTCCCCGGCTCGGTAAAGCGCAGCACAAGCACTGCCAGGGACTTCATGGCGAAGCTCCAGATCACACCGAAAGCATAGAGCGCCGCCAAAACATACACATTGCCCAGGCTGAGAACGATGGTCAGCAGTTGCATGCCGACAATCAAATTGATGATGCGATAACTGGTTCCGTAACGGTTGTGCGGTTTCTGGAACCAACTGGTGAGAACCCCGTCTTCGGCCACGCGATTCAGCACGCCGTTGGCGCCCACGATGGAAGTATTCTGCGCGCCCGCCAGAATCAGCACTCCGACCAGAACCACGAAACCGTGGAAGAGCAGCTTCAGGCTGGTGGGCCCGACCAGGTACATGGCGATGCCGCCGATCAGATTGGCAAAGTAATGATGCCGGACGCCATCGGGAATAATCATCACCGCGAAGAATGAGACCAGGGAAGTGAACAGCAGGCTGTAGATGAAGATCACCAGCCCGGTCTTCTCCAGGTTCTTTAGCTTGGGATGCTCGATTTCGCGGTTAACCTGGGCCAGCGTTTCTTCTCCGCTCATGGCCAACACGGAGTGGCCGAAGCCGACGAAGGCGATGATCCACGTCAGGTGGCCGATCCAGGTTCCGTTAAGCCAGCCCAAAGATTCTTTGTTCAGGGGAACCACGCCCGGGTGCAGCGGGTTGGGTGGCAACTGCACCGGCGCGCGCAGAACGGTAATGGTGCACCAAATAAGCAGAATCACCACCATCACCGTGGTGATCATCATGATCTGAAGTGCTTTCTGGCTGGACTCGTGCATGCCCTGCGTATTTTTCCACCAGAAATAGAGCACGACGATGACGGCGAGTCCGGCCGCGAAGTGATCGTCGGAGAAATGCAGAGGACGGCCCAGATATGCCCCGATGTCCTTGATGAAGCCAGCCAGGTACTGCCCCGCGGAAACGGCGCTGATCGGACCGGTGAGAACGTAATCGAAGAGGAGCGCCGACACCGAGAATTTGGCCAGCGTGCCGCCCATGGCCTCCTTCACGACGCGATAAACCCCGCCGCGCACGAACATGCTGCTGGATTCGATGTAGAGCGCCCGGACGCAGTAACTGAACAGCATCACCGCGAGGATGAACCAGGGAGCGCTTTTGCCGATGACCTTTTCCGCGTCGCCGCCGGCGTAGTAGGCGGAAGAGGCCAGATCGGAAAGAACGATGGCTGAGGCTCGCCAGAAGGAGATGAAGGTCAACATCACCGTAGTGG
>JBAVAV010000131.1:0-2122 GCA_049585895.1 Candidatus Sulfotelmatobacter sp.
TATCCCATTTCAAGATCTGCGATTGAAAGGTGCTTTGGTACAACGACTTTGACTAGGTTGCCAAAGTCACAAAGCTTTAGTCTAAGGTTGGATACGTGAATCGATATTCCGTCTATATTTGGAGGGAAAGTTGGGGTAACATGCAATATCCTATATTTAGACAAAATAGTTACTCATGATTTTATTTTAAGACAGGAAAGAGTTACATATGACAAGTATCCGATATTGAAAATCATAGAGGATTCAAAGTTCTATGATGAGCTCGCAAGATTAGAAGTGGAAATGCTTTCAAACTTAACCTGATGCAAAGTATCTTTATTCAATTTAGTTTGGATCCACAGGCATGCGAAATGATACAGAATTATTCACTAACCAATTAACATTATTTATGAAATGTGATTTTGCGCGAGCATCACCTGTCTTGCTAAATAACTCATAATCTCTCAAAGCAGTATGACCTATAGTAAGCGGATTCCGCTGTAGGCCTATATATGTTCCCTTAACTGATCCATAATCTAAGATAGGGATTCCCTGAGGATCGTAAATAACATGCGGACCTGGAGATTGTTTTGTTTTCAATAGGAGAGCAGGAATCGTATAATTAGCCCACCTATCGTGGTAGAACTTAAAGAACGGATCTTTAGTGATCGCATATAACTGATTCAAGCTGTCCACCACAAGTTTGTGATAAGGCAATGGAGAAAGATTCTTACAACATAAATCATAGTAGGTATATGTTCGATTAACGTCGTAATACGCTAAATCGTTTTTAAGAGCCTGAAGACCCTCTCCAAATAAGAATTTTGCCGTCATATCTTTAGTATAGTTGTAATAGTCATAAATTCCTAATACTGAGACAAGCATTCCATTCAAGACTCTGGGTTCAATGTGACTTTGGCCCGCGTATAACTCAAACCACCATCCGTTGTACGGAGTTTTATACGTCACTCCCCCATTCTTCACTTCGACTAAAAAAGAATTCAAAAGTTCTCTGGCGTGATTTAGATATGTATCGTTACCTGTAATTTCATTTGCCTTAATCAATGCTTGTAATGCCACTGCTTGGGTCATAGCAGACCGCCAGGGCGGAGTTAAATTGTAAGGTGGCCATGGAAAACTGTACTCCAATAAGCTGTAGTTCTTAGGTACGGATGTGGAGTAGCCAAGGATAGAGCGGACACCAAAAAATCCGTTGTTCGAAAAAACTAAAGTTATCGTCAAGCCCAAAATAATTGGCGTTAGACATTTTACTAGATTGCCCGATTTGAAATGGTTCATAAGCATTAACCTATCCTAAGAAAGTGAATATATCTTCATTTGTGAAATTAATCGACCAGAGGACGTTCGAAAACTGCCCCGAAATTTACTACTCTAGCTTTAGTCCGAACTCAGCATTCTTTATGCGAGACTCTCTTTGTACAGTAATCACAATTTTCTTTAGATAGTGTACGTCGTGCGACGTCAGTCCTTCCAAATTTATAGTGCCATCAGACCCAGGACTCAAACTTTGATATAGATGATCAGTATGCCATCCGCTAATACGCAGTGGCCCAACAACATCAGTTAACAAGGCTGTATGTCCATTACCTCCGGTTATTGTGAATGTGAAAGAAATTTGTGGATCTATATTATTCAGCCCTACTGATGATTTTGAAACACTCTTTAAAGAAACTGTCACTTTCTTACCACTGTAATTCAAATCCTGCGAGACAAAACCAGAACTTGAGTTTCCGGTAACGCCGATAAATTTGAACTCCTGAAAGCTACTGTTTGTAATAGGTTCAATCGTCAGGTTGTTACTTCGACCCCATGGTTGGAATCTTAACTGGCTCTGATTTATGAATGTGAAACCAGACGAAGATGTCAATTTATTGTGGGTGGTAGTAGGTGGAAAAAAATGAAATGATGGAACATTGGCTGCAAAAACAAGGCAATTGTTTCCAACAATGTAAATGCCAATGAAAAATAACAAAAATGTCACAAGCAGGAAATCTTTCATCAAGTACGACACCTAGATCGCCAGATCTATTAATATGTTTCCAGATTAGAGCAAATTAAAGAGAGTTTCCCACATTAGGAAACTACTCATACCAAGACATCTGAAGCACAACCACCGGCGAAT
>JBAVAV010000132.1:0-3869 GCA_049585895.1 Candidatus Sulfotelmatobacter sp.
CAACCAGGAAGGTCAGGCTGAACAACAGCTTCTTTTGCCAGGACAGAGGCGGCGTTGTTTCCGATGTCGGTTGGGCAGTTCGGGTCTGGCCTGAAGTCATTTTTTCTTGCACGGTCCCCTGTCTTGCGCGGTCGTTGGTGCTGCCAACAAGCAGTTGTCGGCCAGCCGGACGATCAGGCGGCTCCGGAGCCTTTCAGCACCGCGGGAATGGTTTTGACCAAAATCTGGAAGTCAAGCCACAGCGACCATTTGTCGATGTACTGAAGGTCCAGCTCCATCCATTTCTCGAATGAAATCGAACTGCGGCCGCCGATCTGCCACAGGCAGGTGATGCCGGGACGCACGCTGAAGCGGCGCCGTTGCCAGTCTTCGCTGAAGCCCTGGTAGTCGCGGATGGGCAGCGGCCGCGGACCCACCAGGCTCATGTCGCCCTTGAGTACGTTGATCAGCTGGGGCAGTTCGTCGATGCTGGTCTTGCGCAGGAATTTCCCGATGGAAGTGATGCGCGGATCGTTCTTGATCTTAAACACCGGGCCGCTGACTTCGTTCAGGTGCTCGATTTCCTTCATGCGCTTTTCCGCATCCACGACCATGGTGCGGAATTTGCAGATGCCGAAATGACGCTTGTTCCGTCCCAGACGCTTTTGCACAAACATCACGGGACCCGGCGAGGTCAGCCTGATCAGCAGTGCGGTAAGCAGGAGCAGCGGCGACAACAGCACGATCAAAACGGCGGAAAAAGTAATATCGACGGCGCGCTTGATGACCACCGGCCAGCCATCCAGCCCACCGCTGTAGTGGGTAATCAGCGAATCCCCTTCCATCTCTTCAACTTTGGGACGGGAAATCTTGCTGTCGAATAAGTTAGAAACGAAGCGGATCAGAATTCCCTGCTCTTCGCAAAGGGCGGCTACTTCCGAAGCCTGCGAGTGCATGGAACGCATGGGCAGGGCCACGACCACCTCATCCACCACATTTCCGCGAAGGAATTCCAACAGCCCGGAGAAATCGCACGCCATCTCAAATCCGGATTGGCGAAAGTCGGTCATGCCGGTCCAGTCCTGGTCGACGAAGCCGATCACCCGGTAACCCAGGGCATGATTTTCGCGCATCTTGCTGGCAAACTGTACGGCGCGCGCATTGGTGCCGACGACCAGCATGTCGCGCAGGTTACGTCCGCGCAGCCGGGCCCGGCGCAGAATGCCGCGCATGATCATGCGGCTGGCGACGGTGGTAATACTGGCGGTCAGCCAGAAGATGATCAGAAACTCCGGGGTCACCAGCGCGATGTGAATCGCCACCCGGGCGATCAAAATCAGAAACGTGCCCAGCGTCGTGGCCTTGAGAATGTCAACAATTTCGTCCCAGCGGCCGGCCAGGCGGCGCGAGGCGTACATGCCAAAGATGGAAAAGATCTGATGCCAGACCACCAGCAGAACGGTGAACGTGATGAAGTTCTGAATCTTTACCCGCAACTCCAGGAATTCCGCCAGGGAAATAGCGGCCTTCTGCGAAACTACGACGGTGGCCAGGCCGAAGGCGAACATCATCACGGCCAAGTCAAACAGCTTCATCGAATTCAACAGAACCTGCCGCCGAAAATGGCCCACCGGGCAACTCCCCTTGCGATAACGACGATTGGATGACGATGACTGGCTGATTAGGTACGACGGATGGTGGAAGAAATCTGAGTGCGCAGTTTGCAGCCCGGAAAGGCTACTTGTGTTCGCCTTCTTCCGGGGGTTTATGTCCCGAAGCGACTTGGTGCACTAATTGGCTGAAGCCCTGCAACTGCATGGCAATCTGCCGCATATAGGCCTTGGCTTCCGACGGACTAAGAAACTGGCCTTTGTGTCCATTGCCGCGAGAGCCACCATTCGAGGAACGATAGCCAGGGGTAGCCAGTACGGGTGCGCCCATGCCCAGCGGCTCGTCGGCAAATACCTGCGAGGCGCCCGGTCCGTACTCCGGCGAACCTAGCACCGCCTGCGAGGTATGTTGGGTGATGTCGAGATCGTTGATGACTTCGTCCACCATCTCGCTGTCGATCAGCTTGCTTTGCAGGGCACAGGCCAGGGACAAACAGTTGAAACAGAGATTGTTGATATTGCGCGGAATGCCCGCGGTGAAATCGACGATGCGCAACAGCGCATCGGGGGTAAAAATGGGCCCGCCCTGATAGCCCGCAGCGCGCAATCGATGCAGGATGTAGTTGCTGGTTTCTTCGAGCGAAAGTGGCTTCAATCCCACCAACATCGAAACCCGCTGCCGTAACTGCACCAGCCCCGGTCGGGCCAGCTTATTGGCCAGTTCCGGCTGACCGGCCAAAATGATCTGCATCAGTTTGGCGCGCGGCGTCTCAAAGTCGGAGAGCAGGCGCACGGTTTCCAGCACCGAGGGTTCCAGGTTCTGGGCTTCGTCGATGACCACGATGAAGCGGTTGCCGGCGCGCGCCTCCTGCAGCAGGCGCTTGTTGAATTCCTCGTGCATGCGGACAAAATCCTGGTCGTCGGACTCGTAACCGAGCTCCGCCAGCAGGAAGCGCATGAACTCGCGCGAGCTGCATTGGGTTTGAAACAGGAAGGCGGTTCGCGCAGAAGAACGGAATTTCTCCAGCAGATGGAACAAGAGCGTGGTCTTGCCCATGCCGGGAGGCGCGACCAGACTCAGGAAGCCCCGCCCGGTTTCGATCCCGTAGATCAGAGAAGCCAGCGCTTCGCGGTGCCCCGGGCTAAGATAGAGGAAGCGGGGATCGGGCGTAACTCCGAACGGCTGTTCCCGCAGTCCGTAATAAGTTAAAAACATTCCCCAGCCCTTTCTTCCTGAGACCGCAGCTTACCGGCGGTAGCCGCTATCGTGCTCTTCGTCGAGACTTCCATCGTCGGGCACAGGCACTGCTACCTTGTCCATTCCGTTGCCGTTGCCATTCATTCCATCGTAGTTGCCATACGTGCCGCCGCGGAAAGGAACTGCGGCCAACACCGGGATATTCAACTCTGAGAGAACCTCGGACGGCGTGCGGAAAGAGGTATCGAGGTACTCACGCGTGAAAATCAGGCCGGTACTGACGGTGCCGGCCAAAAGTACGCCCACCAGGCCGAAAACCCACGCCGAGCGCACCGGCGCAACCGGAGTGGTGGGCTGTTCAATCATGCCTACGTTCAGGATGCGGGTGCGATCAAGCGCTTCCTCGATGCGGGCTTCCTCACGCTTGTGCAGATAAAGCAGATAGTTGTCCTCGTTGGCCTTGGCTTCCCGCAGCAAATCCTGCTGAATCAGGCCGCTTTCCTCGAGCTGATGCGTCTTGGCCTGGTAGACCCCGACAATCGCCTGGGTTGCGGTGGCGCGCGCCTGCTCAGCACTGTAGTCGGCTTTGGCCTTGGCCAATTCCTCGTTGATCCAGGCGTAAGTCGGGTTGCGGTTCGTTTCCACCTCTTTCAGCGGTTTCGCTTCTTCGGTTTCGATGGAGGCGCGAGTGTCGGCGATTTCCTTGTCGACTTCCTGCACCAGGCGGTAACCCGGCTGATATTTGGTGAGCAGTTCGGTGCGCTTGATTTCGAGGGTCGAGAGCGTGCTCTTCAACTGCTGCAAAACCGCCCCGTTGTCGCTTTCCCTCACGGAGGTGGTCAACCGGTCTGGGGTCGCGCCCGACTGCTGCTCCAGGCTGTTGATCTTCTTCTCGGTGGCGGCCATTTCCGCGCGTGTGGTTTCGAGCGTGGCGGAAAAGTCATTCAACTTCTGCAAGGTGATGTCGCGCGAAATCTGCGGCGCCACTCCGCCCTGCTGCTCCGAGAATTTCTTCAATTGCGTCTCGGCTTGGTCGAGGTCGTGTTTGTAACGGTTGGTTTCTTCCTCGAAGAACTCCATCT
>JBAVAV010000133.1:0-8238 GCA_049585895.1 Candidatus Sulfotelmatobacter sp.
GTGCGCAAGTTTGCAGTGTTCAACAATAGTTTCCAGCAGGCTCTGGGCGCGTCGTCTCAATTGTTTCAATTCGTCGATGCAGAAGACGATGTGGTCGAGAAGCGGGGAGCGAAGCGGCTTCCGCGCTTTTCGCAAAGCATCCGATTCGATGGAGTTTGCTTCTCCTACCGGGGCGACGGGGAAGGCGCGCGCGCGATCTTGCGGGGCATTGATCTGGAAGTAAAGCGCGGCGAAATTCTTGCTGTCGTTGGTTCCAGCGGAGCCGGCAAGAGCACGCTGGTTCATCTGATCCCGCGCTTTTTCGATGTCACAGAAGGCCGCCTGTTGATCGACGATCATGACGTCCGCGACGTGACCCTGGCTTCCTTACGCGCGTCCATCGGCATCGTCACGCAGGAAACCGTTTTGTTCAACGACACGGTGCGCAACAATATCGCGTATGGACAGCCTCACGTGGCACAAAAAGAGGTCGAAGCCGCGGCGCATGCTGCACTGGCGCACGACTTCATTCGCGCGCTGCCCGCGGGTTACGATACAGTCATCGGAGAGCGGGGGGTGCGCCTCTCCGGCGGCGAACGGCAGCGGATTGCCATAGCCCGGGCGCTGCTGAAGAACGCGCCGATCCTGATTCTGGATGAAGCGACTTCCGCCCTCGATAGTGAATCGGAGGCGCTGGTGCAATCCGCACTGCACAATCTGATGAGCGGACGCACGGTCTTCGTGATTGCGCACCGGCTTTCGACGGTGCGGCGCGCCGACCGAATCGTGGTGATAGAAAATGGCACGATCGCGGACGTTGGCGCTCACCAGGATTTGATGAGCCGCCTAGGCACCTATCGGCGTTTGTACGAGTTGCAGTTTGCCGAAGCAGATCAAAAGCTGGCGCCGGTGCCGTAAGGCTGAGCTGAGACGTCGAGAGTAACCGTCTTAAGATCGACGGTAATAGATCGAGAGACACCGATCCACGCATGCCCATTCGCTCCATGACGGGTTTCGCGCAGGTTCAGGGAGAGGTGAAAGGCCCTGCTCAAACTCTTGCTGTGAGTTCGGCAGGCAGTTCGGTTGCGGCCGGGGCGAACGCTTGTCTGACATTTGCTCTTTCCCTGAAGTCGGTCAACCACCGGTTTCTGGACCTGCATTTCCGGTTGCCTTCGGGGGCAGACTCGCTGGAGATGCAACTGCGAAAGCTGCTCAAAGAGAAAATGGCCCGGGGGCACGTGGAGGTTTCGCTGAGCCTGGATCGCGGCGGCAACGAGAGCTTCGCTCTGAATCGCACGGTCGTGGGTGGATATATGGCAGCATTTCGCGCTGCGGCAAGCGAGTTTGGCCTTTCTTCGGAGCCGGACCTCAACGCCATTCTTCGAATTCCCGGCGCCTTGGATTCCGCAGCGGAAACGCATCACAGTAATGATCTGGAACGGGCGGTGATGTCCAAGGTTAGCGAGGTTCTCGAGCGCCTGAATCAGATGCGCGAGGAAGAAGGGCGCGGCATTGAACGCGAACTCCGGCAGCGCATGAACAGTCTGGTGGAAGCCGGGCAGAGCGTGCAGCAGCACCGGCGCGCGGTGACGCAGAATTATCTGGAGCGGCTGCAGTCGCGCCTGCAGGAACTGCTGGGCTCCAGCTTCGACAAGGAACGCATGCTTCAGGAGGCCGCGCTGTTGGTTGACCGCAGCGATATTCAGGAAGAGATTGTGCGTCTTGAAAATCACGTGCAGCACTTCCTGGGCCTGCTCGATGCGGGCGGGGAAGTCGGCAAGAAACTGGACTTTCTGCTGCAGGAAATGAACCGCGAAGCCAATACGCTGTTATCGAAAACTTCCGGGCTGGCCGGCGAAGCGTTGAAGATTACCGAAGCCGGGCTGGCGATGAAAGCGGAGATCGAAAAATCGCGCGAGCAGGTGCAGAACCTGGAATGACTTCTTCGGTCCACACGCCACTGGTGTTCGTCGTCTCCGCCCCGTCGGGCTCGGGCAAATCCACGCTGGTGGACAAACTAGTCAAAGCCGTGCCAGATATTGATTTTTCGATTTCTTACACCACGCGCGCGCCACGGGGTAACGAGAAAGAAGGAGCACAGTATTACTTCGTCAGCCGCTCCGAGTTCGAAAAGATGATTGGCGACAATGAGTTCCTCGAACATGCCGAAGTTCACGACCACTGCTATGGCACGCCTCGCCGTTTTCTGCGGCAAGCCGAGGCAAACGGCCACGACCTGTTGCTCGACATTGACGTGCAGGGCGCGGCGCAGATCCACGAAAAGTTGCCGGAGGCAGTCAGCATCTTCATTCTGCCGCCCGACCGCAAGACATTGGAATTGCGGCTGCGCAAGCGCAGTGAGGATTCCGAAGACGTCATCCAGCGCCGATTGGTAGCTGCGAGCCGTGAAATTGAGAATTACGACAAGTACAACTACATTCTGGTGAACGACAAGCTGGAGGAGTCGAGCGAGAGTTTGAAGGCGATCGTCAAGTCCGAACGGCTGCGCCGCGCGGGCGGGGAAATCTCGGATGATGGGCGCGCGGCCGCGGCGTTGGCGGATCGCTGCCGCCTGGCCAACGTTCGCGAGCGCGTACGGCCAATTCTGGCGTCGTTTGCGGGTTCGGTCGTTTCGGGCGCACACTAGCACGGTAGTAACGAAATTCAGCGTGTGGTTCCCCCGTAAGGTTGAATTTCGTGGCAGAATAGTAGGGCAGTTTTATTAGCGTCGCTGGCGAGGGACGAAGCGCACCAGCATTCGGCAATTGAGATTCTGGATCCCGATATTCCGTGGGGGAGAGAACTTATGAAGTTGATCGAAGGCTTCGACAGCAACTATCGCTACATTCTGGTCGCGGCTCGGCGCGCCCGCCAATTGCAATCCGGCGCACCGCCGGTGGTGGAAACTAACTCCCGCAAGCCGTGCCGTATTGCGCAAGATGAGATTCGTGCCGGCAAAGTGAAATGGGAAATTCCCGAACTCCGCAGCCCGGCAGAGCAGGCCAGCGAAGTTCTGGATAAGGCGCTCGGTCAAGACTGAGGAATTGTTGATTTCCTGAGTTGATTGGCGATCGCGAACCTTTTTCAGCTGCGCGGCAAGGCCCGGCTTGGAAATTCCATCAGCGATCGACAATCCCGAATCAACGATCGAAAATGAAGGTAGCACTCGGCGTCACCGGCGGCATCGCCGCCTATAAATCAGCAGAGATTGTGCGGCTGCTGCAAGACCGCGGGATTCGCGTGCAAGTGATCATGACGCGTGCGGCCCAGGAGTTTGTTCGGCCTCTCACCTTTGCCGCCCTCTCCGGTGAAAAAGTAATCACCGGAATGTTTTCCCCAGGCGAGGAACATGAGCCAAACATCGAATCTGCTATCGAGCATATTGCGGTGGCGCAGGCGATCGACGCGCTCGTGGTTGTCCCCGCAACAGCCGACGTTCTCGCCCACTTTGCGCAAGGCATTGCCAGCGACTTTCTGACCACGCTGTACCTCGCCACCACCGCGCCCGTGGTAGTAGCTCCCGCCATGAACGTCAACATGTGGGACCACGCTGCAACGCAGGCGAATCTTGGGATTCTGCGTGGACGCGGTGTGAAGATTGTCGAGCCGGATTCGGGATATCTGGCTTGCGGCATGACTGGCCCCGGTCGGCTTGCGGAGAATGAAGCTATTGTTGCCGCGGTTCTCGAAGCCCTCGGCGCTTCTCAGGATCTTGCCGGAGAGACCGCTCTGATTACTGCCGGGCCCACGCGAGAGAAGATCGACCCCGTGCGCTACCTCACGAATCGCTCCAGCGGACGAATGGGATACGCAGTGGCAGAGGCTGCTTTGCGCCGCGGAGCGCGCGTGTTGCTGATCAGCGGGCCGACATCGTTGACGCCGCCGGGCGCGGCCGAAGTCACGCGTGTGGAAACAGCGGAGCAGATGAGGCAGGCGGTGCTTAATCTTTTCCCCCAAGCGACGGTCGTCATCAAGACCGCGGCGGTCTCCGACTATCGTCCGAAAGCTGCGGCCGGTCAAAAGATCAAAGGCAAGGGCGCGATGACGCTCGAACTCGAGGCAACACCGGACATTCTGAAGGAAGTTTCGCTGCGCAAAGACGCGCAGATCGTCGTCGGCTTTGCCGCCGAGACGGAGAACGTTCTCGAAAATGCCCGCCAGAAACTTGCGGCCAAACATCTCGACGCCATTGTGGTGAACGATGTTTCGCGCGAAGGCGTGGGCTTCGATTCCGACCGCAACGCTGTCACGATCCTCACGCACGAAGACGTCGTCGAAGTGCCCGAAACCACAAAGTGGGAAGTGGCGCAACGGGTGCTGGACCAGGTGGTCCGAATTCGACAGCAGCGCAACACCGCCGTGAAAGCCTGAGCACGCACAGCCTCCGCGTGCATTACAATCGAGCAACTGATGCTTGGCACTCTGGATCCACAATTTCGCCGCGCGCTTGCGGAGCGCGTGCGCTTCTACCGCGAGTTGGGGATTTACGACTTTTACCGCCGAGGCGTAGATATTGCCGACGCGGTCCCAGGCATGCCGGATGATTCGGCGCCCCATTCAATCTCTACACTCCAGCCAGAACTGCGAGAGGAAATGCCCGCAAGAAATGCCGCTGCTGTTCCCGCTATTGCCGAAGGTAGCATCTTTGAAATCCTCGCCCCCAAACCGGAGTACGGGACCGAGGATGCTGTCGAAGCGCTGAAGATCATCCGCGAAGATCTCGGCGACTGCATTCGTTGCAAGCTGCACGTGGGCCGCAAGAAGATTGTTTTCGGCGTGGGCGATCCGCGCGCGGAGCTCATGTTTGTGGGCGAAGGCCCAGGCGCCGACGAAGACGAGCAGGGCGAACCCTTCGTGGGCCGCGCCGGCCAGTTGCTCAACAACATGATTAAGGCCATGGGCATTGAACGCCAGCAGGTTTACATCGCGAACATCGTCAAGTGCCGGCCTCCAGGCAACCGCACTCCAGAGCGCGACGAGTGCGAAACCTGTTCGCCGTTTCTCATGCGGCAGATCGCTGCCATCAAGCCGAAAGTTGTGGTCGCTCTTGGAGCCGTGGCCGCGAAGAACTTGCTTGCCATTAACGCGCCTATGTCGGAGTTGCGCGGCCGCTGGTACGACTTTCGTCCCGCGGGTGCGCGCAGCAACGATCCGTCATGGACTGGAGCGCGCCTGGCCGTGACCTACCATCCCGCCTTCCTGCTGCGCGATCCGCGGCAAAAGGGGGAGGCGTGGAAAGATCTGCAGATGGTGATGCGCGAGCTGGGAATGCCCATTCCCAAGAAGGGCGTCGAGTAGCGACGGTCGCATAGGCTATTCTTCCAAGCAATGCCGGAATTCTGCGACGTCGCTTTGCCTGTCCCGCTGGACATGGTCTTCACCTACTGTGTTCCCGCCGAGGCCGCGCCGATTGTCGGCGGCCGCGTGCTCGTGCCGTTCCGCCAGCGGCGCATGACGGGCATCGTTACCGAGTTGCACGACCGCAAGCCCACGGTCGCCACCAAGACAATCTTTAGCGTGATCGACACCGCCCCCGTGCTCAATGAGCAACTTCTGCGACTGGGCCGCTGGATCGCGGACTACTACCTCGCCCCGATCGGCGAAGTTTTTCGCACGATGCTGCCGCTGAGCGCCGAATTTAAGCGCAACATCACCTATCGCATCAGCGAAGCAGGACGGATGGCGCTGCATCTTGCCGGAATGTCAGGATCATCGGCGCGGTCTCGCCGCACGCCGGAAGAGCAGCTCGCGGAATTCCGCGTGCTCGACTACCTTGCCGGACGCGAAACTTTGCCGGAAGCCGAAGGTGCAGGCTCCAGTGCGTCCGGTGTGAAAGAGCAAACTCTTCGCACCGCCGCACGAGTATCGAAGACAGTTCTGGCGGGGATGGTGCGGAAGAAGTGGATTGTTCGCGAGGATGTTTCCGGTGCACGCGACGCGACCCGAACCGTGCGCGTGGCCTTGCTCCGGTCTGCGGAGGGCAAGCTGAATAGCAACCAACGTCTGCTGATCGAGACTCTGGCCGCGGCCGGGGGCAGAGTTGCCGTGGAAACTTTGCAGTCGCTGGAGGCGCCGTCATCGACGCTGGGTACGCTGGTGCGGCGCGGGCTGGTCGAGATCATCGAGGAACCGGTCGGCTTTGAAGTCTCTCGCAGCAAGCCTCGGCCGTCTCCGTTCGAGTTTGAGTTTAATGCTGCGCAGCGAGACGCCCTTGCCCGTCTCAAGGAAAACGTAGAGGCACACAAGTTTTCCGCCATGTTGTTGCATGGTGTGACCGGGTCGGGCAAGACTGCCGTGTATCTCGCTGGCATGCGAGCGGTTCTCGAAGCTGGGCGTTCCGCGATTTTGCTGGTGCCTGAGATTGGCCTTACGCCGGCTGTGGCTGCCGACCTGCATCAGGTCTTCGGCGAAGAGGTCGCGATCCTCCACTCCGCACTCACCGGCCAGGAGCGCGCCGAGCAGTGGCACCGCATCCAGCGCGGCGAGGCGCGCATGGTGGTGGGAACGCGCTCTGCGGTGTTTGCTCCGCTGGATGATCTTGCGCTGATTATCGTCGATGAGGAGCACGACGCCTCCTACAAGCAGGAGGAAACGCCGCGCTACAACGCGCGCGACGTAGCGGTTATGCGCGCCAAGATAGCAAATGCCGCCGCGGTGCTGGGATCGGCCACACCTTCACTGGAGTCGTATTTCAACGCCAAGAAAAACAAATACTCGCTGGTGGAACTGCCCGACCGCGTCGAGGACCGTCCGCTGCCGGAGGTGGAAATCATCGATATGCGGCAGGAGTTTCAGGAAACCGGCCGCGAGCAGGTGGTATCGCGCAAACTGGCGGCGGAGATCAAAGACCGGCTCGACCGCAAAGAGCAGGTCATGATCCTGCTGAACCGCCGCGGCTACTCTCCAGTTGTCCTCTGCCGCGCCTGCGGAAAAACGCTGGAATGCCAGAACTGCGCTATCGCGCTCACTCACCACAAGCGCGAGCACAAGATGGTCTGCCACTACTGCGGCTACACTGCGCCGGTACCCAAAGCATGTGTGCACTGCGGCAGCGAGTACGTTTATTTTCTCGGAACTGGTTCGGAGAAGCTGGAGGAGTTGCTGCACGGGATGTTTCCGCAGGCCCGCATTGCCCGGCTGGACCGGGACACGGTCCGCGGCCACGACGAAGTCGAGCGCGCGCTCAACGCGCTGAACGAGGGTGAACTCGATCTGCTGGTCGGTACACAGATGATTGCCAAAGGCCATGACATTCACGGTGTAACGCTGGTGGGCGTGGTGGGCGCGGACAGCGCGCTGGGGCTGCCGGACTTTCGCGCAGCCGAACGCACGTTTCAGTTGCTAACGCAGGTGGGGGGCCGCGCCGGCCGCGGCCAGTCGCCTGGCAAGGTAATTCTGCAGACTTATTTTCAGGATCATTATGCGGTGCAATATGCCGCGCGTCACGACTTCTCCGGATTCTATGAAAAGGAACTGCGATTCCGCAGCTGGATGCACTATCCGCCCTACTCGGCGCTGGCCAATGTGCTGGTGCGTAGCGAGCACCTGAACAACGCGCTGGAGTGGTCTGGACTATTGGGGCAATGGTTTGAAAAGACACGGCACGATGGAGTGCGCGTCCTGGGCCCTGCTGCCGCGCCGATTCTGCGGCTGAAGCGCGATTACCGCTACCATTTCGTGCTGAAGTCGCCTAGCCGCGAGAAACTCAACACCACGTTGCGGGCCATGCTGGCTTACGCCGCGAAGCAGAAGATTCCGCGCACGCAGGTGATTGTGGACGTGGACGCGTTGTGGCTGATGTGAAGAGCTTCGAGCTTCTAGCTCCGAGCTTTGCCTTGCAGCTTACTACGGTCGCGGTGAAACATCTGCTTTTAGCGAATATCCACTTTCCCTCGAATCACCACTACTGACGCCGCCGGCAGATCGTACACCGTATCTGAGGCTGCGTTCACCGTGGCGTGTGCGATCGGTCCGTCGGGATCCGCTGTGCCTTTCGTATACGCCGTCACCGTTCGCTCTGCTCCGGCTTCCGCGTGCGCCATAAATCTTGTGTGCGCTGGGCGCCACTGATACTGCGGGCTTCCGAAGGTCAAAACCTCAACCCGTCCGCGAAAGGAATCCGCCGAGTTCCCAGCCCTATCCGAAAAAGCGATCCGCACGCGATGGGATCCCTCCTGGTCTCGATTCACGATCATTAGCGACCATCGTCCGTCAGGACGCTTTAGTGCATATGCCGTCACCAATTCGTGGCCGGCGCCG
>JBAVAV010000134.1:0-6879 GCA_049585895.1 Candidatus Sulfotelmatobacter sp.
ACACAGAGGAAACTGAGAACTGAGAACCGAGAACTGCTCTTACACCGGCACGGTCACACTCTCCACGATCTCGCGGACAACTTCGTCAGACTGCTCGGACTGCTTCAGCGTCGAAGCATAGTGGCCGTTCTTGACGACTACGCGGTGAGCGAAGACGGGAACGGCCAGCGGTTTGAAGTCTTCGGGAGTGCAGAAGCTGCGGCCTTCGAGGAAAGCCATGGCCTGGGCGGCGCGGTAAAGCGCCTGCGATCCGCGGGGAGAGACTCCCAACGAAAGATATTCCGACTCGCGGGTGCGGCGGACGATTTCCAAAGCATAGCTCACCAGAGATTCATCCACCCGGACCTGCTTCACCGCTTGTTGCATCTCCAATACGTCAGCGCCGCTGAGAGCGGGACGGATTTCCTGCAGGTGCTCGGCTCCCACTTCGGCGCGCACGATTTCGCGCTCAGAGGCTGCTTCGGGATATCCCATGCGAACGCGCATCAGAAAGCGATCGAGCTGCGACTCAGGCAAGGGATACGTTCCGTGGTGCTCAACCGGATTCTGCGTGGCAATCACTAGGAAGGGTTGCGGCAGTTCGTAGGTGTGCGCGTCAACCGTGACTTGGCCTTCGTTCATCGCCTCGAGCAGCGCAGATTGCGTTTTGGGAGTGGTGCGATTGATCTCGTCGGCTAGCAGAACGTTGGTGAAAACCGGACCGCGTCTGAATTCAAACTGTTGCTCGAGCGCGGAGTACACCGAGATGCCGAGCACGTCGGATGGCAGCAAATCACTGGTGAATTGCACGCGTTGAAAGGTGCAATCGATGGCGCGGGCCAGCGCCTGTCCCAGCGTGGTCTTGCCGACTCCTGGGACGCCTTCAATCAACAGATGGCCGCGAGCGAAAATGCTAACCAGAGCAAGCCGGACGACATCGTCTTTACCGCGAATCACGCGGCCGAGAGCCTTCTCAAGTTCGGCAGCTTTGTGGGATACCGCGCTGGCAGTCTCAGGCGACATTGGTTTGGATTTTACTATCCGGTGTTGATTCGGGGCGGTTACCTACGTCACGGGACTACCTGTCAGCTTTCAGCCGTCAGCTTTCAACTAGAACCCAAAGTCCCACGCTGCGCTCGGGATGACAGAAGTGCCTTAAACATCGGCGCGTATGCCGTCACTCATGAAGAACGCCACGAGCGCTCTGTCTTGCAGTGGCCAGCTGAAAGCTGATAGCTCAAAGCTCACTGCGTGAATTCTGCCGGCCGCCCGGTCAGCCGCTCGATGCGCTTGGCAATAGGCGGATGGGTCGAAAACAGGTTGCCGAAGCTCATGCCGAGCAGCGGCTGAATGATGAACAGATGTGCCGTCGAAGGCGTGGCCTGCATGGGTACACGGCGGGAGTACTCGTCGAGCTTCCGCAGAGCGCTGGCCAGAGCGTAAGGATTGCCGGTAAAGTGCGCGCCCGTGGCGTCGGCCTGATATTCGCGCGAGCGTGAGACGGCAAGCTGAATCAGGCTGGCGGCGATGGGTGCGACGATCAGCATGAACAGCGCCGAAAGGCCCCCGCCCCGGCGATCACGGTTGCCTCCAAAGCCGCCGAAGATCATAGCAAAACGTCCCATACTGGCGAGCATAATGATGGCCCCGGCGATGGTAGCCGCGACCGAGCTGATTAAGATGTCGCGGTTGTTGACGTGGCCGAGCTCGTGCGCAAGCACGCCTTCGAGTTCCTCGTCGTTGAGCAGGCCGAGGATTCCGTGGGTGACGGCGACCGAGGCGTGGCTGGGATTGCGGCCGGTGGCAAATGCATTGGGTGACTCGTTGGGGATAACGTAGATCTTCGGCATAGGGATGCCGATTTTCTGGGTCAGGCGCTCGACGATTTGGTAGGCGCGGGGAAGTTCCTCGCGCGTGACCGGCTTCGCGCGATACATGGCGAGGGCGATCTTGTCGGAAAAGAAGTAAGAAACGAAATTCATCACGGCCGCGAAGATCAGCGCCAGAATCATTCCATTCTGACCGCCGAAAGCGCGGCCAAAGAACATCAGCAGCAACGTGAGCAGCGTAAGCAGAAACGCGGTCTTGAAAGTATTTCCCATAGTCGTTCGAATCGCACTCTCTGGAATTCTTACTCTATTGGATGTTACGCCCGTCGGCTGGATGCAAGGGGCTTCCGCCTATCGGCTTTGGGGAAGCTGCACTGTAGAGGGTCGCTCGGGTAGAGTGCCTTGAGTGGCGGATGCCCACCCGGTTCTTTGGAATCATTGGGTTGGAGGAGTGGAGTTCCGAATCGCTGCGATTCTAACGCCCGAACTGCACCGTGACGCGTGAACCGGTGGCTACGTGCGACCCGGCCGGCGGAGACTGCTGCCGCGCCACGCCGCTGCCCACGGCTTCGAGCGCGAGTCCAGCGTCCTGCGCCGCTTCCACGGCGCCGCGCACTGTCTTTCCAACGAACGATGGCACTTCGATTCCACCTTGCTCGATGTCTAAGACTACGGTTCCACTTGCGGGCAGGTTGGATTGGGCGGCAGCGTCATCTTCGCTCAGACTCCTCGCCCGCGCTCGAGGCGGCTCGCTCGGAACGGCCACCGGTGGGCTTTGCATCGGCTCACTCTGCCGCATGGCCGTCGGCACCACTTGCCCACCGGCACTCTCAGTCGCGGACGATGCGCTGCCTTCAGGCTGCCGAAGGGGCGGCCGCGCCACACTTGCATCTGCACTCACTTCGGCCGTCTCCAGAGGTTCGCCCGGATGGTCCGGCGTGCCTTCTTCCAGTTCCTTCTCCTTCGCGCGCGACGCCACGAGCAACTGATGGTTGGGCGCGAGGGGCAGATCATGAGGCACGTGCATGTATTCAAGCACCTGCTGTGCAATGCGTTGAAAGACCGGCGCCGATACCTGGCCGCCCTGGTGTAAACCCACAGCCGAATCCAGAATCACGGAGACCACAATCTGGGGATTGTTTACCGGCGCAAATCCCGCGAACGACCCGATATACTTCGTCTTCGAATACGCTCCCGTCGCCGGATCCACTTTCTGCGCCGTCCCCGTCTTTCCCGCCGCCGAATATCCTTCCAGAATTGCCTTTCGTCCCGTGCCTTCGAGCACCACTTTTTCCATCATCGATCGCATCTGAGCCGCAGTGTAGGTGGAAATCACACGCCGCGATGCTCCGGGATGGAACCCCACGGTCTGCGGCATGTTCTTCATATCAGTACCCGGAGGAACTCTGCCGACGAAGATGTGCGGCGCGACCCAGACCCCGTCGTTGGCGAAGGTCGAAATCAGTCCCGTCAATTGAATCGGCGAGATTCCAATTTCCTGGCCCATCGAAATTGCTGCAATCGAAACTTTCGACCAGCGGCTCACCGGCTTCGTGAGCCCGCGCGTCTCGCCCGGCAGTTCGATGCCGGTGGGCTGGCCGAATCCGAACGCGCGAATGTATTTGTAAAAACGGTCTTCGCCCAGCCGAAGCGCGATTTTGATCGCCCCAACGTCGCTCGACTCCGCCAGCACACCCCACACGGGCAGCAACCCGTGCGGCTTGGAGTCGCGGATGCGCATACCGTTGTAGACGATTGATCCCATCTGGCAATCGAACACTTCGTCAGGGTTGGTCAGCTTCTCTTCCAGCGCGGCGGAGATCGTCACCAGCTTGAACGTGGAGCCGGGCTCGTATATGTAGCTCACTGCCCGGTCGGTCTGCGCGCCGGGAGTGATTTCTTTGCGCAAATTGGGATTGAATGTCGGCCGGTTGGCCAGCGCCAGAATTTCTCCGGTGCGCGGATTCTCGACAATCACGGTGCCCGCAATCGCCTGCGTGTCGTGAATCGCCTGCGCCAGCTCTTTTTCGGCAATGTACTGAACATTCTTGTCGATGGTCAGAACCAGATTCTTGCCCGGTTCCGGCTGTTTCTCTACGTCCGAGAACCATTGCTTGCGCGCGTCGACGGAGATAAACATTTTTCCGGGTTTGCCGCGCAACTCATGGTCAAACTCGTGCTCAATGCCGCTCTGCCCGGAGTCCTCCATGCCGACGGTCCCCACTACCTGCGCCGCCAGATCGCGGGCCGGATAGAAGCGTTTCGGCTCTTTCTGGAAATGAATGCCCTGCAAGTGCAGCGATTGGATGCGGTCGATCGTCTCGTCGCTGGCCTTGCGCGCGACCCAGCAAAACGTCTTGTGATTTTGACAGTCGGCCAGCACCACATTGTGGTCGTCGCCGGTGATGCGGGTAATCAGGGAAATTGCTGTCGGGAGATCTTTGACTTCAGAGGGCACGGCGAATGCTGAATCCACCAGCACCGACATCGCAAGCTCGTGCCCGGCCCGGTCATAGATCACTCCCCGCTTGGCGGAAAGCGGAATGGCGCGCTGCTGCTGGTGCTCCTCCTGCTTGACGAACTTTCCGTAGCTGAAGATCTGCAGATAGACCAGCCGCCCGCAGATTGCCGCGCACCATAAGAAAAGCATGGCCCCCAGGAGGAAGAGGCGGGAGTGCTTGCCCAGACTAAAATCATTGGCAGTCATTGTTGCCGATTCTCAGGCTTTGAGTTGCTGCGAAGAGGCTGTCGTCCCGGGCGAAGAGCGCTTCGGTGGCTACGCTATTGCCCCGTTATCACGAGCCCCGGCTCCGCGGTCGCCACCACCGGTCCGGTGCCATCGGCCGAAGCGCTATCCATACGAATGACTTGTCCCGGCTCGGGTGGCACCAGACCCAGGCGGCGCGCGATGACGTCAATGCGCTCCGGATCGCGCAGCGAGGCATCCTCCAGCCGCAGCGCCCGGTTCATCTCGGTCAGTCCGTTGAGCTCGCGCTTTGACGACTCGATCTGGTAGCCATACTCGATGGCTTTGAAATGCTGCCATGCATAAGTGAAGACCAGCAGGAACAGACAGGCCAGCGCGGTGCCGAATTGTTTCATCTCGCGGTTGCGTTGCGGATCCTCCGCCTTTACCAACCGCGAATTGTCGATGGCCTTGGCGAAGTAAATCTCGGGAGTGCCCATCCAGAAGTTCTTTCGCCGAGCTACCGGTGACACGCTTTGCACTACCGCCGCCGCTGCCGCCATTTATGCCGCCCCCGCCATTGCCGGTTGAGTTTGCAGCGGCTGGCTGTACATGGCCTCCAGCATCCGCAGGTTTATGTCGTCAACAGATTGCTGCCGGCGCGTTCTTTGTTCTACTCTGTGCTCCGCCCGCTCCACCGTCGCCATCAGATCTTTGATTAGCGTGCCCGTGTACATTCCCCAACCTCAGTTTGGATTCCTACCACGGAACCCCTAAATCAGGCTTCAGCTTTCGGGCTTCGGCCCTTCCACTCGGGCAGAAGCTGATGGCCAAAGCATGAAGGCCATTTGGCGGATCTTTGTCCGCCTTTTCTAGAACCTGAACGCCCGGCACGCCTATTACAGCTGTGCCGGGGACTCCGGCAGGTTTTCCGGAATCTAAACTCTTTCCGCCGCCCGCAACTTCGCGCTGCGTGCCCGCGGATTGCGATCGCTTTCTTCTTCCGATGCCGTTACCGGCTTCTTGGTCAGCACGCGGAAGCACTTGCCCTTCGTGGCGCCCGCGCGGAAGGCATCTTTCACAATGCGATCCTCCAACGAGTGAAAACTGATCACCACCACGCGTCCCCCTGGCTTCAGAATCCGGGGCGCCGCTTCCAGCAGCGCCCGCAGATCGTCCAGTTCGCGGTTTACGAAGATTCGAAGAGCTTGAAAGGTTCGGGTCGCCGGATGAATTCGCCGTTGCTCATATTTGTTTTGAATCTGATTCATTGGCCGGGCCGCGGCTGATATGACCTCCGCAAGATGAGCGGTAGATCGTATCGGCCGCGACCGGACAATGGCTCTGGCGATTCTCCGCGACCTCCTTTCCTCTCCGAATTCGTAAATCACATCGGCAAGCTCGCGCTCGTCGAGGTGGTTTACCACTTGTTCGGCGGTACGCTCCGACCGCGGGTCCATCCGCATGTCGAGCGGTCCATCCGCCTGAAAACTGAATCCGCGCGCCGGGTCATTGAGCTGCAAGCCGCTCACTCCAATGTCGGCCAGCAGGCCGTCGGCAAAATTCTTGCCGAACCTCTCGCCTGCTTCGGCGAACGAGCACTGCAACAGGGTGATCGTCGGCCAATCGGGTCTTAGGTCATGGGTGTTAGGCGACTGACCATCGGACTCGCCTAGGACCGAAGACCTAACACCCAAGACCGCCTTCGCTCTCTCCAGCGCCGTCGGGTCCTTATCGAGCCCAATCAAATGTCCCGGTGCGCCGAGGCGTTTTGCGATTTCTAAACTGTGCCCGCCCAGGCCCACCGTGGTGTCGATATAAGTCCCGCCACGCTTGATAGCTAAAAAGTCGATCGCTTCTTTTAAAAGAACCGGGACATGGCCACTCTTGCTTCCACCATGTCCACCCCGCTCGGGGGTGTTTGTTGAACCCTCGTCCACTAGATGCCCAGATCGTCGAGCGTCTTCTCATCCTCAGAGGTGAACGACTGCTCCTCAATCTCGGTGCGGTACGCCTCCAGGTTGCGAACCACGAGATGCGTCAGATTTCCGGTCACAGCGACTTCGCCTTTGAGCTGAGCCGCTTCCCGCAACAACTGCGGCAACAGCAGCCTGCCCTGGCCATCCATCTCGACCATTTGCCCGTAGTAGTTCACCCGGTCCAGAAACTTCTTCTTCGTAGGATTGAAAGTCGAGAGCGATGCCAGCTTCTGCTCGATCCGTTCCCACTCCTCGAAGGGATACACTTGGCCAACCTTGCCATCCAGGCTGGTGATGTAGAATTTCTCGTTGTACTTCTCGTCGATCACTCGTTTGAACTCGGCCGGGACTTTGAGCCGTCCCTTTTCGTCGACGCGAGTTGGGTGATTGCCGCGAAACATGTGTT
>JBAVAV010000135.1:0-6138 GCA_049585895.1 Candidatus Sulfotelmatobacter sp.
ATTCGCCGGCGGATACAACTGCGAATGACGAAACAGATCTCTGTTCCTCGCAACCGGTTCAGATCGGTTGCGCTGGATGGAGTATCCCAAGAGAGGCCGCGGACCGCTTCAACTCTGCAGGAAGCCACCTTGAGCGCTATTCGAAAGTACTCAACGCTTGCGAGATCAATTCGTCGTTCTATCGTTCCCACAAGCATGCAACCTGGGAGCGATGGGCGAGCTCGGTACCGGCTGGATTCCGATTTTCGGTTAAAGCTCCGAAGACCATTACCCATGAATCCAAGCTGAATTGCACTCCCGAGCCGTTATCGGCGTTCCTTCAGCAAGTTCGCCTGCTGCACGATAAAGCCGGGCCGGTACTGATGCAGTTGCCGCCAAGCCTCAAATTCGAGTATGCCCACGCAAGGAAATTCTTGTCCCTGCTTCGCGAAAGCTATTTAGGAGACGTCGTATGGGAACCACGCCACGACAGTTGGTTTTCCGATGAAGCCGGGGAGTTGCTCGTCGAGTTTCAGATTGCTCGCGTGGCTGCGGATCCGGCCTGTGTTCCTGCAGCCGCATGCCCCGCTGGCCTTACGAGTCTGGTTTATTTCCGGCTCCACGGTTCGCCCCGCCGGTATTACTCCGCCTATAGCGATGAATTCCTGACCGCATTGGCCGACCGGTTGGGGCAATTGGCTACCCGGGCGCGGATCTGGTGCATCTTTGACAACACCGCGTCCGGGCACGCGATGCGAAACGCACTCGAGTTAACCACAAAGCTAAAGAGGATCTGGACGCGCGGTAGAGCCAGAAACTCGAAGATCTCTAGCCGACTGCCGAAATAGCTGGATATCGTCAGTACGACCGACTCCGCCTGTGGCAAAGCTTGCAAAAATGTTCTAGCATTCTGGCGTACTTCAACGGTGAAGACAATGTACTTCGAACAGTTCTATCTGGGATGTCTCGCGCACGCTTCCTACCTGCTGGCCTCGGATGGCGAGGCTGTCGTGGTGGATCCGCAACGTGATGTGGAGTTGTATCTGAAAGCGGCGGATGAACACGAGGTGAAGATTCGCCATATCTTTGAAACTCATTTGCACGCGGATTTCGTCTCCGGCCATCAAGAGCTCGCAGCGAGAACGGGCGCCAATATCTACATAGGGTCGCTTGCTGGCGCGGAGTTCCCGCACGTTGCGGTTGGAGACGGATTCGAATTGCGAGTCGGCAAAATGTCGATCAGAGTGCTCGAGACCCCAGGGCATACGCGGGAGAGCGTTTGTCTTGTAATCACGGACGAGGAGAAATCTTCTAAACCCTGGGCCGTGCTCACAGGCGACACTCTGTTTCTGGGAGACGTCGGCCGTCCCGACCTCTCAAAGAGCCACACGCCCGCACAGTTAGCCGGCGCGCTCTATGACAGCCTTCACAACAAACTGCTCACGCTCCCCGACGACGTGCTTGTATATCCGGCGCATGGGGCGGGCTCGCTCTGCGGGCGCAACATGAGAGCCGAACGCGTTTCGACCATCGGCACCGAACGCCTGACCAACTACGCATTGCAGATCAAGACAAAAGAGGAGTTCATTCAGCAATTGACCAGCAATCTGCTCGCTCGTCCCGAATATTTTGTGCAGGATGCGGAAATCAATCGCAGGGGCGCAGGGGCGTTGGCCGATCTGCCAGAATTGTCCGCAATCGAACCTGCCCAGCTGAAAACCATTCTGGAAGAAGGCGGAGTCGTTCTCGACGTGCGGCCGGGCGAGCAGTTCACGGCTGAGCATGTGCCCGGGTCGGTGAGTATCCCATTGTCCGGACAGTTTGCTTCGTGGGCGGGAACGACTCTGGGCTTGGCGGCCTGCCCCGTGCTGATCGCGGAATCGCCGGAGCAGCTAGCGGAAGCTCGAATGAGACTTGCGCGCGTCGGTCTTGAACGGGCGCGAGGATATTTGCCGGGAGGTGTGAAGGCTTGGAAGGAAGCGGGCTTTCCTATGGCTTCCGTGCGCCAGATCACCGTCGAAGCTGTGCATAAGAAGCTGCTCTCGAATGGCCTGCAAGTGCTGGATGTTCGGCGCCAGCCGGAATGGGATGCGGGCCACATCAAAAACGCGTCCTGGTGGCCGCTGGATAACTTCAAGGTTTCACCGCCCGAAGTCGACAATAGCGTGTCGGTGGCCGTTCATTGCCAAAGCGGTTATCGCAGCCTGATCGCCTGTAGCCTATTGCAACGCGCCGGCTTCAAGAATGTCACGAACGTGATTGGCGGCTTCGCGGCATGGCAACAGGCCCAGTTTCCGGTGGTTAGCGAAAAGCCAGTTCCAGGCTGAGGCGGCCGTTGCAACATCCCGATTTACGACTGAACTCAAGCCCTCGGTTTGCTGGCACGCGGAGAGTATGATTCATGAGCGTTCAGCGCCGCTCGCTCACAAGGCCATATGAGCCACGAGAAGATGAAGACTGCCAAGCTCGCAAAGCCTTATCGTATCGGTGATGGCAAGCATTTCCGCATCAAAGACTTTAACCCTGCGGACACTGGGCACTGGCACTCGAAGGAACACGCTCAGCAAGCTCTGGCGGAGGGTGTCGCGCGCATGGCCGAGCTGCAGAACAAGCTTTACGCCGAAGGTAGCTGGGCTGTCCTCCTGATTTTTCAGGGGCTGGACGCCGCCGGCAAAGATGGTGCGATCCAGCATGTCATGTCCGGCGTGAACCCTGAAGGCTGCCAGGTGTATTCGTTCAAGTCGCCATCTGCGGAAGAACTGCAGCACGATTTTCTTTGGCGTACCACGCGTGACCTGCCGGAGCGCGGTCGAATCGGCATTTTCAACCGTTCTTACTACGAAGAGATGCTGGTGGTGCGCGTGCACCCAGAGATGCTCCAAAGAGAGAGGATTCCGGCCTCTCTGGTCTCGAAAAATATCTGGGAAGAGCGTTCTGAGGATATCCGCTGTTTCGAGCGGCATATGGCGCGCGATGGCACGGTGATCCGGAAGTTCTTTCTTCACCTGTCGAAGAAAGAGCAGAAGCGGCGGTTTCTGGCGCGATTGGATGAACCCCAGAAGAATTGGAAATTCTCTGTGGCGGATACTCACGAGCGCGAACACTGGGACGACTATCAGAAAGCATATGAGGAGATGATTCAGAACACGGCCAGTAAACACGCTCCGTGGTATGTGGTCCCCGCCGACAACAAATGGTTCACGCGGCTCACGATTTCCGCGGCGATTGTGGAAACTCTCGAAGAGCTGAAGCTCTCCTACCCTAAGGTCGATGCGGCGAAGCGCAAAGAGCTGGCTGCGGCCCGCAAGGCACTGGAGAAAAAATAACGGCTCCGGTCGGCGCCAACTATCGCCAACATAGATTCCGGTTGCAAGTGTGACCTCAGGCCCGCTGGCAGCGGAACTACGGTCGCCCGGCTTTCCATCCGGCTCGCAGAGCATTACCATAGCTGCTTATCCACTTCTCTTTGACTTGGGGGATTATTCGAAAATGTCCGACCGAAGCGTGTTTGGCACGAACGAATCCGGAATATTTTGTTTGAGGGTTCTGTGCACTGCCGCGATGTTTGCCGTTCTCGCAACCGGAACGGTCTCGGCCCAAGCCAAACCGGAGCGCCAGTCGAAAGCGGTGAAACCGACGCCCACTACGGCGCCTTCAATGCCCGGTGCAACGGATCAGAACGCTTCTCCCCCCGAGTCTGAGTCGGACAAACCGGAAGACAAACCCTTCAAGGGCATGAAATACCGCATGATTGGCCCCTTCCGTGGCGGACGGTCGCTGACGGCGGCTGGTATCCCGGGCGATCCTACGACCTATTACTTCGGCGCCACCGGCGGCGGAGTATGGAAATCGACCGACGGCGCGATGACCTGGTCGTCTGTCTTCGATAAAGAAGGCACGTCGTCGATCGGCAGCCTGGCCATCGCAAAATCGAATCCCAACGTTCTGTACGTCGGTACAGGCGAAGCCTGCATCCGTGGCAACATCTCGCACGGCGACGGAGTGTACAAGTCGCTCGATGGCGGCAAGACGTGGAAGAACGTTGGCCTGCGCGATTCGCGCGCCATCGGCAAAGTCATCATCAATCCCAGTAACCCGGACATCGTCTTTGTCGCGGCCCTGGGGCATCCCTTTGGTTCCAACATCGAGCGCGGCATCTTCCGCACCACCGACGGCGGCAAGACCTGGGAGAAAGTTCTCTACAAAGACGAGAATACCGGCGGCATCGACATCGGCTTCGATCCCCACAACCCGAATATTCTTTTCGCATCACTGTGGCAGGCACGCCGGAACGCATGGAGCATGTCCAGCGGCGGTCCGGGCAGTGGACTTTACCGCTCCAACGACGGGGGCACAACTTGGAAGCGCCTGGAAGAACATGGGTTGCCCAAAGGCCCATACGGACGAATCGGTGTGGCCGTCGCGGCCAATTCGCAACGGGTCTACGCGCTGATTCAGGCGCGCAATCCTGATGGTGGTCTCTACCGGTCCGACGATGGCGGCGAAACCTGGGTGCTGGTCAATCCCAATCACAGTCTGTGGCAGCGTCCCTGGTACTACATGCACATCATCGCCGATCCGAAAGACGAAAATTCCGTTTACATCATGAATGTGGAAGCCTACCGCTCTACCGACGGCGGACACTTATTTAATAAGGTCAGCGTCCCGCACGGTGACAATCACGGCCTTTGGATCGATCCTCTGGATACGCGGCGGATGATCGCTGCGAATGATGGAGGCGTTACCGTCACGCTCGATGGCGGCAAGAACTGGACACGTGAGGATAACCAACCTACAGCGCAGTTTTATCATGTGATTACCGACACGGCCACGCCCTATCGCGTCTACGGCCCGCAACAGGACAGCGGGACCGTGGCCATCATCAGCCGCAGCGATGACGGCTCCATCGACCGCTCCGACTGGTACGACGTGGGTGGAGGGGAAGCCGGCTACATTGCTCCTTATCCTCCCGATCCGAACATTGTCTACGCGGCTGACTACCAGGGCAATATCACGCGTTTCGACAAGCGCATTGGCCAGGTGAAGGCGATCACGCTGCAGCCCGAACTTTCCGATGCGCACGGAGCAGCCAACCTCGAGCATCGCTTCCAGTGGACCGCGCCAGTCGTGATTTCTCCTCATGATCCCAATACGCTCTATCACGCGGGCGAACGTTTATTCAAAACCACCGACGGTGGTGTGCACTGGGAGGCGATCAGTCCCGATCTCACCCGCAACGACAAGAGCAAGCAACAGGTTTCCGGAGGTGACATCACGCTGGACGACTCCGGCACCGAATATTACGACACCATCTTTGCGCTGGCCGAATCGCCCATCACGAAAGGGCTCATCTGGGTGGGAACGGATGACGGTCTGATCCAGATCACGCGCGATGGAGGAAAGAACTGGACCAATGTCACGCCGAAGGAAATGCCGGAGTGGAGCCGCATCAGCCAACTCGAGGCATCGCCGCACGACGCGGGAACGGCTTACATAGCCGTAGATCGCCACCAAGACGATGAACTGCGCCCGTACATTTACAAGACGAGCAACTACGGCACCACCTGGACGAAAATTACCAGCGGCATTCCTGACGGCACGTTCGTGCGGGCGGTTCGCGAAGATCCCAAGAAGCGTGGATTGCTCTACGCCGGGATGGAGACTGGGGTATACATTTCGTTCAACGACGGAACAGATTGGCGGCCACTCAAGCTCAACCTGCCTACGACTCCGGTGCACGATCTGGTGGTGAAAGACAATGACCTGGTGCTGGCGACGCATGGGCGTGCTTTCTGGATACTGGACAACATCAGCCCTCTGCGCCAGTTCAGCGATGAGGTGGCAAAGAAGGACGTTCATCTCTATACGCCGGGCCCCGCCTACCGCATTCAGGCGGGAGCCGAGGGAGAACGGCATCCCTCGAAGAGGGTAGGGGAAAATCCGCCGGTAGGCGCCGTGATCTACTACTATCTGAAGGATGCGCCGAAGACCCCTACTGAAACTCGGATCGAAATCCTCGATGCGTCCGGGAAAGTGATCCGCAAGTATTCGAGTTTGGATCTGGTCACGCTCGAAGAACCGCTGGGCCCCGACGACAAGAAGCCGGAAAAAGAAATCAAACCGGAAGCAGGTTTGAACCGCTTCGTGTGGGATCTGCGC
>JBAVAV010000136.1:0-2096 GCA_049585895.1 Candidatus Sulfotelmatobacter sp.
CTGTTTGCTGGTCCTGTTTGGAATTATTTTCGAGACGAAGAGCTAAACCCCCAAGTCGATTTTCGGTGCTTGGATGACCTTGGACTCGCTGATTTTATTCAGCCGCTCTTCGAGCAGCGTTGTGAACCCACCTATCCATTACCCTTAAACCATTTCACTCTATCGTCACCTCGGAACTCGCTTCTTCTTGACCGAAGTTCTTGTCGAAGGGACGACCTCATCGACTCGGTCATGATGACCAACACCGCGGGTACAATCTGCTGACGCGCTGTGGCCGTTCAAGGTCACGCCAGGTGCCGAAACCGCAAAGGAACTCGCCCCGCAGTGACGACAAAACTTATCTGAGGTGCCGATTTCTTGCCGGCAGGACGAGCAAAGCCGCGTTTTTGCAGTCCGCTTTTCAGCGACAACCGATGCCCCGCAATGCATGCAGAAATTGTCGGTTTTGGAGATCTCGCGATTGCAGTGCGCGCAGGCGATCACATCCGCCGAAGGTGGTTGCACGCCATCATCTTTTTTATCGTTTACCGCGACTAATTGAGCCTCCAGCTTTTGGCTCCCGCTCTCGTCCTTGATGTCTTGTTTCTGCTCTTTCCCGTTTTGCAATAGAATGGCGCCGGCTACGGATATGTCCTGCGATGCGGCCTCGACGTCGGGCGCATTCTGTTCTGCCCCCCTCGGTTGTGCCGGGCTGATTTGGACATGCGGCGCTCGGCTTTCCGGCCGTGTATCGGAGGCGAAGATCTGAACTTTTGTTGCGCTTGCCTTTTTGCGCAGTCGGAGTATCAGGGAAGCCGCAATCACCAGAATGACAATCAGTCCACCAAGTGTCCAATAAGTCAGCCTCTCCATTAGGCGACTCTTAGCTTCAGCCGCTTCTAGCCGAGCGAGCAAAGGCGCAATTTTATCTTGTTCTGCCACTGCCGGTTCTTCAACCTCAGCTTTAGCAGGCCCGGGTTCAACGCTCGTCTTCTCAGCCTCCAGAAGCACCGGTGTAATATCCGCACTTGCCTTCTCGGTCGCCTCGGTTTCGTTCTTTGGAAGGATTTCGCCTAGCGACGGCACTGCTGCTGGTGCGGCGGATGCATCTGCGACAGATAATGCGGCGGGATCAACCGCCAAGGCGCGGATGTGGCCGCGATAGTTACGGTCAACACTGGCTGACCAGAGATAGCCTGCGCCGCCATTGATGCTGTAGACGGGAAGCCCGAGCTGCGCTGATCGCCTGAGATTGCCCAGATAGTCGATTAGCAGCCCTTTGCGTGGGCTTTCTCCGGCCGCGAGGACCGCGATTGCGTCAGAATCTAGCTGCGTCAATTCAATTTTGCCCCACACTGCAATGGTCGCAATCTGGAGACCTTCACGCTGGGGTAGCTGCATCTCACGAGCACGTTCGCCGAACTTGCTCGAAATCTGGTTGAGCTCAGATTGAATCGCATTCCGATCAAGTGTCCACGGGGCGATGTGGCGGTTGATATAAACTGCTTTCCCGTCTCGATCGTGAAGTATCGAGTTTGTTGTTTCGAAAGAGCGGAGAGTACTATAGTCCTGCTGTCGTTGGGTTCGTTGACACCGCATGAAGTCAGGAAACAGTTCACTCACGCTGCATTGGTACCCACGATAAGCCGGGCTCTCAAAGTCGACCCGGGCGCCTAGCGCAAGACCGCCCACATCGTATGGAGCTGTCGCCGCCGCATAACGGAGTGGCGTCCTGGCGTTTTGAGCGAACGCACCTCCGGCAGCCACCAATGGAACCACGCAGATGAGGACACATTTCGGAAATCGTTTCACATAGCTGCGGCGACGTCTCGATACTGAATTGCGCATGATAATTCCTGCTCCCCTCTCGCCGATCCTACAAAAACGGGAGAGAATTACTCACATCTTTTCCGCTCTCTTCGCTACCGAGATCTTATGCTCTCCTGATAAGGTTGCGTCAGTCTCTGCAGCTTGATCAGCACCATCGATGACAATCCTGCGGTACTCGATCTCGGTGTTATTTCCCTGGATAGCTGCTGGGTGCCCCTCCCTCGAGGTACCGACCCACCCTGAATCTGACCTCGGTACGACACATCCCCTCGGTCTTACGGGTTAGC
>JBAVAV010000137.1:0-10115 GCA_049585895.1 Candidatus Sulfotelmatobacter sp.
GGTTCTTAGTTTCAAAGGCTTCCTTCGTGTGACTTCGTGCCCTTTGTGGTTTCGATTCGGCAAATTGACCCACTCCCTAGATCCGTTGGGAGTGGCTCAATTCGAATTCATTCTTCTAGGAGGGGTCATCCCGAAACGCGGCATACTTCAGCCGCGTACGGGTGGCGTGCTGAGGACTTACATCTCTTAAGGACGAGTCTCGGTCGGAAACACCTGCGTGTCGGTGCTTGAGAACTGAAACCGAAGGATCCATTCGCTGGCCACGGCCCGGCCGTCCACTCGCGCCGGGGTGAAGCTCCACTGCCGTGCCGCTTCCAGAGCCAGCCTCGCGAAGTATTTGCTCTCCACTTGAGAAACGAGCGTGGCCTCGGAAACCTGTCCGGACGGATTCACCCCGACTCGAACATTCACTTTGATCCTACCCGTGATTGTGTTGCGTGCGCTCTGAGACACCTTGGGCAAGACTTGTTTGGAAACCTGGCCGCGGACCGTCCCTTTCGCCTGTTGCGTTTCAGCAGAGGGCGGTACTCCCGAAGGCTTGGCGACAGTGGCCGGGGCGGGTTGAGCAGAGTGATCGGCGGGCGCTGCCGCTGGCCGGCGCGTCAGGAATTCGCGCGCGCCCACTATCATCAGCAATACGATCAAAATCGCAACCGGTACGACGATGCGCCGGCTGGAACGCACTTCCTGCACTTTCTGTTCTCTAGCTTCAGTTCTTTTGGGAGCTGGCGGCTCCGGAGTCTGTAATCGAGTTTGAATCTCTGTGATCGTACAGCGCCGCCGCGGGTCGGCAATCAGGCACCTGCGCGCAATCTCGCGGAAGGGTTGGGGAACTGTCTCGGGCACGATAGCCTGAGGCGGGGTCGCGTTGGTGAAGTCGGGCGCGTATTGTGTCAGCGTCGTGACCAGCATGACGCCCAGCGACCACACATCGGCTTCCGCTGACAATCCCAGACTCGAGGCTTCAGGTGCCTCGTAGACGGTCACCTTACGCTTTCCCAACAGCTCTCCTTTCTTGAGCAGTCCGTCCGAAGAAATCTTTAATTGGTTGTTGACTGCCAGAATGTTGGAGGGCTTGATACGCCCGTGCACGAAACCTGACTGATGGAGATATCCAAGAACCTCGGCTAGGGGCTTGCTGACGTCGGACACTTCTGTGGGCGAAAGCGGCCGCTGCGGAATAACCTGCGCTAAATCCTCTTCGGCGTATTCCATCACGACGTAAAGATATCGGGTCCCATCCAGTTGGCATCGGCCACTTTCAAAGAGACGCAGCAGGTGAGGATGATCGAGCTTCGCGATGGCCGCCCAGCGGGCGAGTTGCGCCTCCTCATCGCGGCCCGCCGCGGGGATGAGCTTGATTGCAGCTTGCCGGGGCTCACGCCCGCTGCGCTCCGTCAGGAAAACGGCGCTTTGCTGAGAGCCTCCCAGTTCGTACCGCAGCGGGAACTTGCCGTCAACCGTTTGGCCTTGCCATTTTTCCCAGACCTGAATCGCAGTACTCATAGCCGGTCACTCGCCGAGGGACTATTCTATGCCAGCGCCGACACTCTTGCCTCCGGAACTATGTACTTTCGGTTTGGTCTTAGAGTTAGAGATCGGGGGCGCCGGAAGTCCTAAACCGGAAGGGAACTGAGCGAAAGTGGCCCTGAAACTTTTCCTTCATGTAAAGCATCTCTATATCAAGACAATATGATTGGCAGTTCACGGGAGATCTTATATGGCAACGCTAAAGAAGCTGCTCGGAGTATCGAAATATGGGTCGCGGCACTGGGTAGGGGACGGTTTTCATGTCCGTAACCTTTTTCCCTCCAATGGGATAGCCGACGAAATCAATCCTTTCCTTATGCTCGATTATGCCGGTCCGACGGCTGTCCGACCGGGCGAGGCTCCGCGCGGGGTCGACGAACACCCGCACCGGGGATTTGAGACCGTGACCATTGCTTATCAGGGGGCGGTGGAGCATCGCGATTCCGGCGGCCACTCCGGCACCATCTACCCTGGCGACGTTCAATGGATGACTGCGGCCTCGGGCGTGGTGCACGAAGAGAAGCACGAACGCGAGTTCGCCAGGCAGGGCGGCGTGTTCGAGATGCTTCAGCTCTGGGTGAATCTGCCCAAAGCCTACAAAATGTCGAAGCCTCGCTACCAGGCTCTGCTGAGCAATCAGATCCCGGTGGTGCAATTGGGATCCGCGGGATACGCCCGTGTGATTGCCGGTGAGTTGGACGGCGTTAAAGGACCGGCCAAAACATTTACTCCGGTCAATGTGTTTGATGTCCGCTTGAACGCGGGAGGCAAAACTGAGTTGAGCCTTCCGGCAGGCCACAACACGGCGGTCGTTTTACTGAAAGGCAATGTCGTGTTGAATTCGTCAGCGCCGCTCCAGGGCGAAGCGCAAATTGCGTTGTTCAGCAGCGCGGGCGATCGCATCGCTCTGGAAGTGAAAGAAGACACAACCCTGCTTGTGCTGAGCGGCGAACCGATCGACGAGCCGGTCGTTAATTACGGACCGTTCGTCATGAACACGCCCGAAGAATTGAAGCAGGCGGTAGAAGACTACCGGGCGGGCAGGATGGGGCATCTCGGTGTCCCAGTAAGCTCCGGTAAGTGATGGAGACGAACAGAATGTCAGGCCGCAACCCAGAGACGGCAGGGATTCACGTCTGGCTGGTGCTGATGAAGGCGCAACAGTCATTGCTGAAGCATGCGCTGCGCAGCATCTCCAGCTCCCGCCTGTGTTTTTCGGACTTTGCCGTTCTGGAAGTCTTGCTGCACAAGGGGCCGCAGCCGGTGAATGTCCTCGGTACGAGGGTGTCGCTGAGCAGCGGCTCCGCCACCACCGCCATCGATCGTCTCGAGAAAAAAGGTCTGGTCCGCCGCGCGGCCGACGCTACAGACCGGCGCGCCAGAATTGTGCACCTCACCGAGAAAGGCAAAACGCTCATCAGCGCAGCCTTTCGCCAGCATGAGGCCGACATGGAGGCAGTGACCAGCTCCCTCTCCGCGGCAGAAAAGGCGACCCTGGCTGGCTTGCTCAAGAAGCTTGGCAAGAATGCAGCCGCCGGATAAAAGAAGTCGCTCTCATGTGCAACGAAGCAGTTGCTGGCACCCAACTTCCTGCGCGGCTAGCAGTCGGGAGCCACGGCATAGTTCACGCACTGCGAGCTCTCATCGCCCACATACCACAAAGCGGACATGGCAGTCTGATCTTTGAAGTCGGAGAACCAGAAGGTGAATCCGAACCCTCCAAACTGGATCAGCTGTCCAAAGCCAAACTGGTCGGCAAAGCTGTTGGCATCGCAGGTAGCGCCGTTGTATAAAACGGCGTTGAAACTATAGGTGCCCGGGTTCCCCGCCGAAACGTCGACTGCCTGGTAGCGATGCCCGGTCTGCTTGTACCAGCATCCCTTGAACGTGGCGTTGGGGTTGGAGGCCCCACTCGTCACGTTCAACGTGAGCGCGGCCGATTCAGAAGTGTTGCCGTCACTTGCGGTCACGCTGAGCGGATAACTTCCTGTCTGCACGCTGCTCGCCACGGTTAGAGTAAGTTGGGAAGTCCCGGAGCCTGGAGCCGCGATCGTCTGCGGATTCAGGCTCGCCGTCACGCCGCCCGGCTCTCCGGAAACGCTCAACTGCAGCGCTTGGTTGTACCCGGATGAACCCTGCGTGGTAATTGTCGAAGCACCTGATTGCCCCTGCTGCACCGTCACGGTCGCAGGTTGCGCGATTGCTGTAAACGTGCCGGTCGAGTTCGAAGGCAGCACGCTGAGACTGGCCCCTGCCGTCGAGCCGTTGTAGCTGGCGCTGATCGCAACGGAAGTCGTTCCGCTCACGGCAGTGGTCGGCAGCGTGGCCGTGGCCGTGGTCTGGCCCGCCCCGATCCCCAGGCTGTCCGGAGTGTTCGCCACTGTGGGGTCGGAACTGCTCAGAACCACGCTCAGGCCGGAAGCGGGTGCAGCCTCCGCCAGCGTAACTGTAATTTGCGCAGAGTCCCCGCCCGTCACACTGGATGGGTTCAGCGTGACGCGGGCAACCGTGGCCTGGCCGGAGTTCGTCATGCCAAAGCCACCCGTGCCGCTCGCTGGCGAACTCAGACCGCAGCCCCAGAGCGGTATCAACATCCCCGCGAGCATCAAGACTGCTACGGACCTTCCTTGAAAAAGCAGCACGTGACTCGTCCTTTCCAATTGCGCAATCTGGCCTGCCTCAGTCGACTTATCGCACGCTTCGCCAAACATCGAAAGGACTGAAGGTCCAGTAAACCCCGCGTCCAGAAGGCCAAGTGGGCGGACATGACCCCCTTGCTCCTTCTTCAAAGAGGAAGCAGCCTTGATCGGAATCATGTCTTCAGCAGAAATTGTTCAGGAAGGGAACAGCTAAGAGTCAGGCGAATTCAATGGCAGGATGCGGAGGATCGTTGCTTTGCGAATTGTTCCGGCAAGCGTCAACTGAATTTCCGGGTTTAGAACCCTGACGAGACGCCGTACAAAAGGTCGTAACCAGACCCGTACCGGCACTTACGTAATCTTCTGTTGGTAACCACCCCGCGACATACTGGTTCCTCAATATGAGCAGCCTTCCCCAACAACATTGGCGTCATCCGCGCGCACACCTTGAAGGCCACACCCCGGCTGTGCTTCGGTTTGAAAATGGGCACCGCGCCTGGGCCAAACTTCAGGTAGTTTCTCTTACCGGTGGTCTGCTTTCCCTGTCAGAGCCTGTGGTTCAGGGATCGCACGTGAAAGTAATGTTTCTGACTGCCGGCGGCTCGGTACTGGGAGGCGCAGAGATGCTGCCTCCGGTCAGCACTGCGTTGCAACCGTTCCGCTTCGTTTCGATTGCGGCGGATGACCAACGCCGCCTGGGGACGCTCATCGTGGAGCGGTCGAGTCCGAACAAATCTGAGCAGGAGTGGATTGAAAAGCTGCGGGCCGCGTCCATGCAGCGTGCCGAACCACGGTCCTGGCGGGCCAAACTGGCGGGAGCGGTTGGCCTGCTCACGGTTGGCCTGGCCACTGCGGCATACGTTCTGCACCTCGGCCTGCTGAAGTAGATCGTATCGATGCCACTACTTCAAGATGGACTCCTTCAACACTCGCCGCTGGCCCCGATATCACGTGCGCCTGCCCGTGCACATTGCGGCAAAGACTGAGAGCGGCCCTACCGACATAGTTGTGCCCGGCCTGGTCTCCGAGGTAAGCCGCTCCGGCATGGAGCTCTACGGCGGAGTTGACTTGCATCCCGGCGACGTGATGGAAGTCGAGTTCCAAACCCCGGGCGGAATGCGCGTTGCCGGAGTGGTTCGCAATCGCTCGGGATTTTGTTTTGGCCTGGAGTTCAGCTCAATGGAAGCCGAACTCGATCCGGCGCGCGATGCGCTCGAAGCCCTCATTCTGCACCGTCACGAAGCCTACCTGCGCCAGGTCCAGCACAAGATTAACCAGGCTCTGCAAATGTCGTTGGAGATGAGGAAATTTCGCGAAGAAATCGAAATCTTCGCGAAGGATGACGTGCCGGATCGCTGAACTCCGCAACGCGACTGCGGTGGTAGAACGCTTCTGTCATCCCGAGCGGAAAGCGAGGGATCCACGTTCTTGCTCGCGGCGGCGATACCGATGGTGCAGGCAAGAACCCAGATCCCTCGCTGCGCTCGGGATGACAAGTGTGTTATCGGCATCGCCGATGACAAAGCGTTTTACGCAACGCCGATGAAGCGTGTATTAAGCTTCGCTCTTCCCACTCCGCGTCATCAATTCATGAATAGCCTCACGCGGACCTTTGCCCTCATGCAGGATGGCGTGCATCTGCTCGGTGATCGGCATCTCGACATTGCGAGCCCGAGCCAGTCCCACCGCCGCCGTCGTGGTAAAGATTCCTTCGGCGACCATGCCGTGCATCCCGGAGAGAATCTCCGGCAGCTTATGCCCTTTGCCCAACTCGACTCCCACGCTCCGGTTGCGCGAAAGGCCGCCGGTGCAGGTGAGCACCAGATCGCCGAGTCCGGCGAGTCCCGCCATGGTTTCGGCGCGCCCGCCGCAGGCCACCACCAGCCGCGTCATCTCGGCCAGGCCGCGCGTGATCAATGCCGCTGCCGAATTGTGTCCCAGGCCGAGGCCGGCGCAGATTCCCGCGGCGATGGCAACCGTGTTTTTGAGCGCCCCGCCCAGTTCCACGCCAATCACATCCGTATTGGTATAAACCCGAAAGCTGCGATCGCTGAATTCTTCCTGTACGCGCCCGGCCAACTCCGCATCCTGCGATGCGATGGTGATTGCGGTAGGATCGCCGCGGGCTACCTCCTGCGCAAACGTCGGGCCACTCAGAGCGCCCACCCGAGGCCGGTTCCTGCCGCCCAGCACTTCGCTGATCACCTCACTCATGCGCAGCAGCGAGGTTTCCTCCAGTCCTTTTGTCGCGCTGACAAACATCGCTTCCGGGCGCAGATGCGGCTGCATTCGCTCGAAGAGCGCGCGGCAGTGCTGCGAGGGCATAACACTGACGACGACAGTCGCGCCCTCCAGCGCATCCGCCAGATCATTGCTGGCGGTGACGGACTCGGGGATTTGCTGACCCGGGAGAAATCTCTCGTTGACGCGCCTCTGCCCGATGGTCTCGCAAACTTCCTTCTCGTGCGCCCACAGACGCACGCGGTGTGATCCTTTGCGTCCGAGGACGATCGACAATGCGCTGCCCCACGCCCCCGCTCCGATCACTGCAATCTCGCTCATGCGCGTTTCACTCCCCAGCGGTTTTCCGTACCGGCCCAGAGCCGCCGCAGGTTCTCGTGATGCTTAACAAGAATGAGCAGGGACGCGAGCGAGATCAGAGCCAGTGTCGTAGGGGAAAGATAAAACTGACCGATAAGCCACGCCATAAAGGGAAACACCGCCGTCGCAACGATTGATCCCAGGGAAACGTAGCGCGAGATTACGACCACTGCAATAAAGACTCCTGCTGTGATCAGCACCGCTTTGGGAGCGATCAGCGCGAACGCGCCCAGCGCGGTGGCGACTCCCTTCCCGCCACGGAATTTCAACCACACTGGAAACACGTGGCCGAGCACTGCGAACACCGCTCCCAGCGCCAGTCGCTCGAGCGCAGGAGGGCCGGCCTCCATGTGGTCCGCCACAATATATGACAATACAACGGCCGCGGTTCCCTTGGCGGCATCGAGCAGCAGCGTGAGCGCACCGAGCACAGGCGACTTGCGGGATACATTCGTTGCTCCAATGTTTCCGCTCCCGATCTGCCGCACGTCCTCGCCGCGAAAAATGCGCACCAGCAGATAACCGAAGGGAATCGATCCCAGCAGGTAGCTGACGGCGGCGATAATAAGGAGAGAACACATTGTTTACTTTGGAGCAGGCATCTCGCACCGTGCTGACGGCGCAGTCGAGATGCCCCTTCGGCAAGCTCAGGGCAGGCTCGCGCGACAGTCGGCGGAACGCCGGCGCTACTGTAACGCGAAAGACTTCAGCTTTGTATACTGCGATCCTTTCGGCGAAAGCTTGCTCTGATATAGAAAGAACTCGCGGGCGGTTATCGTCCCAAACTCGGGCTCGGGCAAAGCCGCCAGCTTTTCCTGCAGTTTCTGAAAGCTCCGATTTGCTCTGTCGTCCTTTTGCCTCCGCGCTGAGCCTGATCCTCCCGAACCTCGCGCCAGAGTGAGATGCGGGCTGAAAGCATGATCTTCCCTGGGAATGCCAAGCGCCGCCACAGTTTCCTCGACTGCCGTCGCCAGCGACACGAGCGGTGGCCCAGCCTGCAATCCAATCCAGAATACTCGCGGCGCCTTCGCGCTGGGAAAGAATCCGTAACCCCGAAAGTCGATCTCGACCGCGCTCGCCCGAATCGTTTTCAGCGCCTGCTTTATTTGCTCGACGACCGGTTCCGGCTTCTCACCGATAAACTTCAGCGTGACGTGCAACGATTCCGGCCGCACCCACCGCGCATCAGGCGCAAATTCGCGTACGCCATCCAGGAAGCGGGCAATGCGCTCGCGAATGGCATCGTCGAGGTCGAGGGCAATGAAAAGGCGCATGAAAGACGCTGCGAGCTACGAGCTGCGAGCTCAAAGCCCGTAGCTTGTAGCTCGAAGCTCTACATCAGCTTCCTTCTCACCATATCCAAAGCCATGGTAGTTGCGAACCGGCGGATGCGTTTGCGATCGCCGGGAAAATTGCGCTCGATCACTTCCGTTCCGCTGTCGCTCGCCAGGGCATGAAACACCAGGCCAACAGGCTTCTCCGGCGTGTCTCCGGTTGGACCTGCAACCCCCGTAATGCCGACGCCCATGCTGGCCTCGGCACGGTAGCGAATCCCTTCTGCCAGCGCCGCCGCCACTTCGCGGCTCACGGCTCCGTGCCGCTCAATCATATCTGCGGGAACTCCTGCCAGTTCGGTTTTCAATTCGTTGGAATAGACGATTGCGCCGCCTTTGAAATAGCGCGAACTCCCGCCGATCGAGGTGATGCGCTCGCCCAACATCCCTCCCGTGCACGATTCGGCGACAGCGAGCGTGGCATTGCGCATTTGCAACCAGTAGCCGACGATCTGTTCCAGTGATTCGCCATTGCGCGAAAACACATGATCATCGAGTTCTTCTTCGACCGCATCGGCCGCTTCGTCTACGCTGGCCTGCGCCGCGTCGAGGCTGGCGCCGCGAGCCTTGAAATGCAGTTGAATCTCTCCCGCGCCGGCAAGAATCGTGGTCTGCACATCTGCAAAACGCTTGTAGATCGGCGCAACTCGCGCGTCGACATGAGACTCGCCCAGCATGGCAACTTTTAACACCCGGGTTGCAATGAATGCAGTTGGCAACTTCGCACGCAGCCGCTCGCGCACTTCGGCCTCGAACAAAGCCTTCAACTCATGCGGAGGCCCAGGCAGTAGCACGACGATGCGCTCGCGCCCTTCGAGCTTGCCGCTCAGCCACTGCCCGGGCGCGGTGCCGTTGACATTGGGCAGCACCGTGGCTCCTTCCAGCACGTCGGATTGCTTGGCATTGTTCGCAGCCATCTTCCAGCCTCGGGCTGCGAAACGCTCTTCGATCTGCGTCAGAATCTCAGGATCGCGCTGCAAAGGCACTCCCAGGGCCTCGGCCACAGCCTCGCGGGTAAGGTCGTCTTCGGTCGGGCCCAGGCCCCCCGTGAAAATCACGATCTCCGAGCGAAACAAAGCATGCTGCGCGGTTGCGACCAGCCGCCGCAGATCGTCCCCGACTATGCTTTTCAGGACCACTTCCACCCCAAGCTGGTTGAGTTGTTCGGTGAGATACAGAGAATTGGTGTCCATGCGAAAGGGAGTCAGCAGCTCGGACCCAACCGCAATGATCTCGGCATTCACGCGTAAAAGTGTAAATGAAAACTACAGCGGAAGATGAAAACCACTAAGGACACGAAGGGGCACGAAGCAAATCCCGAAGATGCAACCTTCGTGTACCTTCGTGACCTTTGTGGTTGATGAATTTCGGGATCATTCCGGCAGCAGTGCGCGCCCTTGCACGTTCCAGGAGAGATGATGAACCGCGCTGGTAGTCGCGAGAATCACGCTTCGCCCCGGCGCAAACGCCAGCCCTACCAGCCCTTGCCCGGAGACTTCCAGATTGGCTTTGCCTTCCGGCGTAATTTTTACCACGCCGCGCTTGCCCGCCAGCGAAGCGGCCACATACAGGTTGCCCGCGGCGTCAAAGGCCAGACCCTGGGGGCGTCCCAAGCCGCGATAGAAGGTATGCACATTGCCCTGCGGATCGATGCGGTAGACGCAATCGAAGCTCGAAGTCGTCGCCCCGGTTACAAACAAATCTCCTTGCGGGCTGAAGGCAAAGTGATAGGCCGACACGCTGGGTTCGAGCGTGGCGAAAACGAATACCTGCTGGTCGCGCGCGATCTTGAAAATCGTGCCGCTGCGGTCGCCCACATACAAATTCTCGTCGCGGTCGAACGCAATTCCCGTGGCAACGCCCATGCCTTCGGCGTAGGTGGTCACGGTTCCGTTCGGCGCCACGCGATACACCGCGCCGTCGTAGCGGGAAGAAACATACATCTGTCCCTGGCGATCGAAGGCGATGGCGGTCGCGTTCATCATTTCCGCGACGAACGGCTTCACCGCGT
>JBAVAV010000138.1:0-8446 GCA_049585895.1 Candidatus Sulfotelmatobacter sp.
GAATGTGCCAAACCGCGTACGCCGCCCCCACCGCGCCGCCCGCATCGCCCGCGGCGGGCTGAATCCAGAGGTCGTCGAAGATTCCCGCTTTCAGAACCTTTCCATTGGCCACGCAGTTCAGCGCCACACCGCCAGCTAAAACCAGGTACTTGCATCCTGTGAGTTTTCGGGCAGTGCATACCAACTGGAGAACAATTTCCTCGGTCACTTGCTGAATGGCCAGCGCCATATCCATGTAGACCTGAGAAATCTCCGACTCCGGGTCTCGGCGGGGAATGCCAAAGAGCTGCTGCCACATCTCTTCGTTGGCCATCTTTAATCCGGTGGCATATTCGAAGTAGTCCATGTTCAGCACAATGGAACCGTCTTTGCGGATATCGACCATTTCGGTGATGATTTTCGTTTTGAAGTCCGTGGTTTGTTGCGAGTCAGGATTGCCATAGGGCGCCAGGCCCATGAGCTTGTACTCGCCGCTATTTACCGCAAATCCGGTGTAGTACGTAAAAGCGGAATAGAGCAGCCCAACCGAGTGGGGAAACTGCAATTCCTGGAGTATCTCAATATCTTTCCCGCGCCCCCGGCCGATGGTGGTCGTCGCCCATTCCCCCACCCCATCCACCGTGACGATGGCCGCCTCCGGAAACGGAGACGGATAGAAAGCGCTGGCCGCATGCGAGAGGTGATGCTCCGGATAGAAAACTGGGACTTTTCCTTCACCCAGCTCTGCCAGATGCTGGCTCAGCAACCGCCTCATAAACAGCTTCTCCTTGATCCAAACTGGCATCGCGGAAAGAAAACTCAGGAAGCCGCTGGGCGCAAAGGCGTGATACGTCTCGAGCAACCGTTCGAACTTGAGGAATGGCTTGTCGTAGAAAGCGATCGCTGCCAGGTCCTTGAACGCGACGCCGGATTCCTCCAGGACATAGCGGCAGGCGTTCAAGGGAAACGACGAATCGTGCTTCTTCCGTGTAAAGCGTTCTTCCTGTGCCGCAGCCACGATCTTCCCGTCGACCAGGAGCGCCGCAGCGCTGTCGTGGTAGTAAGCTGAAATTCCGAGAATTGCCCTTTTCATGGTCATGAGCTTCCGGGTACAAATATCTTCCTTCCGGGGGCGATTTAGAACAACGTGTAAATAAAGGGCGCAATCGCCGATCCGCTCGCCAGCACGATCAACACGCCAAAGGTCAAGAGAATTGCAATCAGGGGCAGCAGCCAGAACTTTTTCCTGGTCTTCAGAAAACCCCATAAATCTCTTAGAAAATCCATGATCCCTTCCTCCGTATCCGTAGAGCGTATCCTAAGTGCGCCGGGTCGACAGTTCCGGTCATCTTTCCCGCCCCGTTCTCCTACGAGTATTCGTAGTTCCCAGGGGATTCCTCCAGTATGGCACAACGCGCCGCGCGGCAAGCCAGCCGGATCCGGCAAACCCACACTCGAAACCGGAGCCAGCCGAATATTCGAGTCGCAGGCAATTCTGCAACAGCCACGTGTTAGTAGGGGCTCTCCAAGTCCTTCCCGGTAAATATATGATTCCTCTCCAACATGACCGAGTCCTTACTCGCCTTGAACGCGCGCAGTTTCAAGGCGTCCTTACCCGAAAGCCGCCGCAAAATTCCGATGGGAGTGACCACGAGAAAAAACACAAGCGACAGCAAGACCCTCGACATGACAGCCCCCATCAGGTCGGAGAGGCCGAGCCAAAGCACGGCGACGGGACGATATAGGGCCGGCACGGTCATGTTCAGCACGTGCAACGCCATAGCCACAAACAGCAGGCCGTGTCGCTTAGGCGAAATGGCCAACAGCATAAACAGCAGCACCATCGCCATGCCCGTATCCCGGCTCTGGTCTTTGGTGATTTTTCTTCTGAAGAATGCGAACATCGGTGCCGACCCTTTCAGGTTTCAAACCCTGTGAAGAGATTATCACTGTAGTTGTGCCGGGGTAATGCAGAGTACCAGTTACTAGTGCTGCCGGTCTTGAGTAACCGGGGCGGAAACCAACTCGGAAAACTTGCCCAGATCGATGTTTCCGCCGCTTACGACGCAGACAATTTTGCCGCTTCCGGCCTTGCCGCTCAGTCCCGCAGCGACGGCGCACGCGGCGGCACCTTCGCAAATGATGTGATTCCGGGCGGCGACGATCGACATGGCCCGGCGGGTCTCCTCCAGAGAGGTCACGATAGATCCGGCAAGTAGGCGCCGGGCGAGCGGCCACATGGTGGGCAGGACGGTCTTGCCGCCGCAGCCATCCACCCAGCTCGATTTCCAGTCCGGAAATCTTTGAGCCGAACCTTTCAGAAACGACAGATGCAGTGGCGCCGCGGTTTCCGGTTCGGCCGCATAAACTCTCACCTCCGGCTTCATCGCAGCCAACGCCGATGCGATGCCGCAACTAAGGCCCCCTCCACCGAAGCCAGCGACGACCGAAGTTACATCCGGCAAGTCCTCCAGGATTTCCAGCCCGATTGTGGCATTGCCCGCGATGAAGTCGTCGTCGTCGAAAGGATGAACAAAGACTCCTCGGAAGGATGGATGCTTGCGCTCTATCACCGCGGTCCAGCATTCATCCATGGAAGCCTGAAGAATGCCGGCGCCCAAACGGCCGATGGCTTCCAGCTTCGCCGCGGGGGCCGTATCCATGACCAGCACATCGCAACGGACCCCCATGATTTTGGCGGCTAGCGCGACTCCTTGGGCGGCATTGCCGGCGCTTACTGTCCAGACGCCCTTCGCCCTATCCGACGGGCTCAGCAAAGAGATGGCGTTGAAAGCTCCCCGAATCTTGAATGAACCAATGGGCTGGAGCGATTCCAGCTTGAGATAGATCTCGCCCGGACCGTCGTCATAGTACAAGCGCACGAGAGGCGTCCGGATTGCGGCTCGATAAACACGCTGGCGAGCCGCCAGAATTGCCTCCAGGCTGATGGTTCGCTCGATTTGTTGGTCGCGCGGAGAGGTTGCCATTCCAGCGCGGCCAGTGTACACCCAACTGGATTGGGAGGTTGTCGCGGGGCGCACGCCCTAGGACCGCGAAAGGTCGCGGAATGCGAAGGGTCGCGAGCTGCGATGGCCGAGAATCTCGCGCTTGACATTTCCGACGCACTGGCGGGTAGAATCTCCAATGTCGCAGCCGACTTGTTTCACACCTCCGGATTCTGCGAGAGGAGAATACCGTGTCTTTACGCCTGAATGAGATTGCTCCGAACTTTACCGCCGAGACTACTCAAGGCACAATCAACTTTCACGAATGGATCGGCGATGGCTGGGCGATCTTGTTCTCCCACCCCAAAGACTTCACTCCCGTGTGCACCACCGAGCTCGGCTATATGGCGGGACTGCAGCCGGAGTTCGCCAAGCGCAATTGCAAGATTCTCGGGCTCAGCGTTGACCCGGTGACCAACCACGCAAAGTGGGCGGCGGACATTGAGGAGACGCAGGGACACAAGGTGACTTATCCCATGATTGGCGACCCGGAGTTGAAGATTGCCAAGACTTACGGCATGTTGCCGGCCGAGAGCGGAAACACTTCCGAGGGCCGCACCGCCGCCGACAACGCCACGGTGAGAACCGTATTCATAGTCGGCCCGGATAAGAAGATCAAGCTCATGCTCGTCTACCCCATGAGCACGGGCCGTAACTTCGACGAAGTCTTGCGCGTACTCGATTCCATGCAACTCACGGCCAAGCACAGCGTCTCTACGCCCGTGAACTGGAAGCCGGGCGACGACGTCATCATCAGCGGCTCAGTCTCAAACGAAGAGGCCCAGAAGAAGTACCCCGGCGGATGGAAGACGCTGAAGCCTTATCTCAGGATCGTGCCGCAGCCCAAGTAGAGTTCCGTTTTGGGCCTGGCTCAGGAAAACACTCGCACTTCCGTGGGGATCTGGAGACAGTTAGCCTTTTCGGCCCATAGTGTCGGCCCAATTCACCCATCTGCCGTCTATCTGATATCTGAAAACCATGAATCAGGGCCCACTGTCCGGACGGCCAATGGAAACTGATGTACTGTCGGCATCTGTTCTCGCCGGGGGGGCATTTCCATAATGAAGAGGCTATGCGACCTCCCCTGTTGTCGTCTCATCTTTCCGGCATCTCTTCTTCGAAGCTTCCAACGTTCACCCTGTTACTCCTGTTCGGCTTGCTTGCCACCGGCGCTCGGGCGGCCACGCAAAGTCTGACCTGTTCGCCGACCGCGCTGCGGTTTGGCAGCATCATGATTGGTCAAAGCGAAACCTTGCCGGTTATCGTGACCAATTCCGGTTCCGCGAATGCGACCGTTTCATCCATCACTTCCAATCTCGCGGCATTCACCGTAAGCGGTCTCAGCCTGCCGGTGACCATCGCACCAGGAAAGACCATCTCTTTCAGCGTGGCGTTCACTCCTACGACGACTGGGTGGCAGGGCGAAGCAATCTCGCTGGCCAGCACTCTATCGGCCAAGTCGTTCTGCACGGGACCTTCGGGAACCGGCGTGACCAATGAATATCTGATTCCGAAGCCCGCATCGATCGGCTTTGGCAATGTACCCGTTGGAACCACCGCAACGCTGCCACTAGTTCTGACTAACTCGGGCCAGTACTTCATCGAACTGTCGCAGGAGCTAACTACGGGTTCGGGATTCGCCGTCACGGGCCTAAGTCTGCCGATGTTTCTGGCGCCGAAACAGAGTGTCACGATGAACGTACAGTTCACCCCGCAATCAGTCGGCTCCGTCGCCGGCGATGTGGATCTAACGAGCACAGGAGTGACCATTCCCCTCACCGGAACGGGGACCTCCACGAGCCAGTTAATTATCACGCCCGCAACTTTGAGCTACGGCAACGTCGATGTGGGTACAACCGCGACGCAGACCATGACAATGAGTGCGACCGGCACAAGCGTAACAATTTCTTCTGGGTCGAGCAGCAATTCCCAATTCGCTCTGGAAGGAGCGTCTTTCCCGGTGACGATCCCCGCGGGCAAAAGCGCCTCCTTCGCAGTGGGTTTCACGCCGAAATCGAGCGGCACGCTGTCCGGGTCTCTCTCCTTTACCACCAGCCTGCCCAACTCGCCGTCGACTGAAGCTGCGAGTGGAGTTGGTGTACTGGCCCAGTACACCGTTGGCCTTTCCTGGAACCCCAGTAACTCTCCGAACATCACCGGCTACAACGTCTACCGCGCCGTGTATGCGAACGCATGCGGTACCTATTCAAAGGTCAACTCCATTCTGAATCCTGGCACAACCTATACCGACTCGACGGCTCCGGGCGGGGCAACCTATTGCTACGCTACCACCGCCGTGAACTCGAGCAACGAAGAAAGCACGTACTCGAACCAGGCCGAAGTGGCGATTCCGTAAGTCGCACAGCGCCTAGCGACGCTTTCACGGAATGCAAGCGCGCCAGCCTCCACGGCGCGCCAGGACCCGTTCAGTTACTACCAGTTACTACGTGTGTCGCAACATCACCCCGCGCAACATATGCCGCGAGCGGCCCGCTAAAGCTCATGCCACCCTCTGGAAAAGAGCTGGACGAAAGGCAAAACGCTTGCACACGCGCCCTGTAGTCCCGGCCCGTTGAGCACCTAACTTATTGATAAATCGAGTTTTATCCCCGTGGGTTTCCTCGCTCTGCGGTCGCCGAATTGCGCTTCTTATCGTTACAATGCACATCAAAACAGATGCCATTTTTTGTCACTTCTTTCGTTACTTAGCCTTAATGGTAATCATGAGCGGTTTGCTCTGCGGAGCAGTCTTCGCGCAGCAGCCGTCTCTCGCTGCTCTCTCAACAGAATCTATCGAGCCGTCACCAATAGTCAGTGTCCCTAGCACACCACTACCTCAGGTTGTTGAGCAACACAAATTCTGGGATCGCCACAACTGCATCTTGTTCACGGCTGTAGCTGCTCTCAGCGCTGCCGATTTCACCGTGACCCGCGAAAACCTGCAGGCCGGGGGACGTGAGCTAAATCCAGTGACGCGCATTGTCGGCAGCAGTACGGCGGGACTTGCGATGAACTTTGCCGGCGAGACGGCAGGAGTCATCGGCATCAGCTACCTGTTCCACAAGACCGGGCATCACAAGCTGGAGCGCATCGTTTCGATGGTAAACGCCGGCACTTCAGCGGCGGCAGTGTCGTTTGACGTGGCTCACCGGCGATGACGGCGAGAAGCTATCTCATAAATCGTTCTGGGGAAGGGTCCGGCTTCCGCCCTGCCGCACAAAGCCAATAAAGACGCGGGGCTTTAGCTTCCAGCAGAATCAGATCAGAAGGTCTTTCGCTGTAACAGCGCTACCTGCCTGTCACTAGCGGCTCAGAATGTCGGCGATGCGCTCTCCCGCGTGCCCGTCCCACAGCGGCGGAATCACGCCCTTTTTGCCCTTGCCCGCCAATATGTTGTTGAGTGCGCGGACCAGCATGTTCGGATCCCCGCCGACCAACGTGTTGGTCCCCAAAGTCACCGTGATTGGCCGTTCAGTGTTTTCGCGGATCGTGAGACAAGGCACACCCAGGTAGGTGGTCTCCTCCTGGATGCCGCCCGAGTCGGTGATTACCACGGTCGCGCGGGCCTGCAGGGCAAGAAATTCGATATAGGGCAGGGGATCCAGCAGATGTAACTTCCCTACACGAATTCCAAGTTCGTTAATGCGGTGGCGCGTGCGTGGGTGCACCGGGAAAACAATATCCAGCTGTTCGCTCACCTGGCTTAGTGAATCGAGAATCTTTTGCAAGTTCTGGCTGTCATCGACATTCGAGGGCCGATGAAGAGTCAGCAAGGCCAGGCGCTCGGGCAACCCGTTCGCCGGACATTCCATTGCCTCGGGCAGAAGCTGTATAAGCGAATCTATCATCACGTTGCCCACGCAATAAATGTGCCCCTGCGCCACACCCTCGCGCAGCAGATTGGCGTCGGCATCGTCGGAAGGTGTAAACAGCAGGTCGGACAGACGATCGGTGACGATGCGGTTGATCTCTTCGGGCATGCTGCGGTCGAACGAGCGCAGCCCGGCCTCGACATGAGCCACGCGGATAAGTAACTTCGAACAAACCAGGGCGGCCGCGACCGTGGAATTCACGTCCCCGTACACAAGAACAATATCCGGCTTGTGCTCCAGCACAACGGGCTCGAAACGCCGCATAATTTCGGCGGTTTGCGCCGCATGGCTGCCCGACCCCACTTCAAGATTGACGTCCGGTTCAGGAATCTCGAGTTGGGTGAAGAAGATGTCCGACATGTTCCGGTCATAATGCTGGCCGGTGTGGACCAGGGTCTGCCGGATGCCCCGCCGTTTCACGGCGCGCAGCACCGGAGCGGCTTTGACAAAGTTAGGACGGGCGCCGACGACGTGAAGAATACGCGTCATTTGCAGAAGTTTCTTTCCAGAGTTGCTTTCTAAGTATGACAGGACGATTTTTGAGCGGAACTTGGAACACCATAGGCTGTGTGACACGCCACGGCAATCAGCGCTTAGGAATTCCCCGGGCCGGTTTTTCCTTTTCTGCCGATCATTGAAAACCGGGTGATTCAATCGGTTCGGAATTGCCAGGGATTCGCCAAGGCACTCCTGCTCGGCCAACAGGGTCATCGGGCGGCCGCGTAGGATGTGATGGTGTATCTGCCGATAAGGATCCCTATGCGGCCACTTGCCTGTTTACAACGCCGGCGATTTGTTTTTTGGCGGATTCGAGGGCGCGAACCTCCGACGCAATGCAGATGACGAAGCAAACTATACTGACCTCGAACAAATTCCGCTTGGTCAGGCTAATCGCCATGAACAGGTTCTTGGCAATGTTCAGCTGTACAAGCCCTCCGCATAACAGTGTGATCCATCCTACGTAATAGGTGATCCTTCCGATTAATTGCAGCCGCGCAGATCGTTCCATGTTGCTATCCTCCTGATTTCGAAATTAACGGTGACGAATGCCCCAAAATCGGTGCAATCTCCAGGCAGCGGCATTGTACACCCGGGGGCGATGGAGGGCGCGGGCGAGCCACATCCATACCGCGCCACGAACCTGCCCGTCCCCCAAGACTGAAAGCATCTTCATGTCACACGAGTGCTGGGTATGAGACTCCCGTGACTATTTCACGCCATCTGGCTCCCGGCATAGGGGTACGGAGGCTCCGGTGACGGAAGGATTGCTCTGCTTGCCGGTTGGAATTGCGGCGGGCGCCTCGTTTGAATTGATACTGGAAACTGCTTTGGCACTGATCGCGCGCACCGCGTAGTAATACTTCTTGCCGTTCTCCACCACATCGTCCGCGCAGCTGGTACCTCGAAACGGTATGGAGTTCACCAGTTCGGGCGCCGGATCTTTACGTTTCAGGCTGCGATAAACGCAATAGCCCTCCGCGGCAGCGTGCTTGGCGTCGGCAGGCGCGCTGGCTTTCCACGAAAGAATCACTCGGTGTCCTCCTTCCGCCGGGAGCGTTGCTGGCACGCTCGAAGAGCCCAGTGTTGGGC
>JBAVAV010000139.1:0-1641 GCA_049585895.1 Candidatus Sulfotelmatobacter sp.
TCCTGGAACCGTTCGATGCCGTCATTATGAACGGCAATATGCCTGCGGACTGGAACGTGAAGGATGCTCATGAGTGGCTCAAACAAAACTGCGCAGGCATGGAGCGCCACATCCTGTTTACGTTCTCCAATGGAGTGGATCAAAGCGACGGGCGGGCCTTCCTGCAGGAAAACAACGTAGCTTATCTGATCAAGCCGTTTGAGGTCGCGGACCTGATCGCGCATGCGCGGCGGCTATTGCAGAAGTCGCAGGCTGCGGTTTCTGCGGGGTAAGAATTCTCTTTCCTTTCAACCTTTCCGTTCACCGACTCACCGTACCGGATTTAAGGAACAGTTAGAGCTCCTTACGCAAATCCTTCACGAGAACGCGCAAGGCCTTTTCGTTGCGGCGGTACCAGCGCCACTGGCCATGTTTCATGGCTTCCACCAGACCAGCTTTCGTCAGAACCGCCATGTGGTGAGAAATCGTGGGCTGAGAGACGTGCACCCGTTCTTCGATATCGCCGGCGCACAGGCCGACACTCTTTCCAGTGGCACGCCCGGTGATAGAGCATGCGCCGCGTTCTTTGAGCGCCTCCAGGATGCGGCGGCGGGTGGGATCGGAGATGGCGTGAAGAGCGCGGTCGAGGGACGGGTTAGCGGTGGGCATGCCCGATCAGGAATACCCCGGAAATCGATGGATGTCAATCTTGAATCGCCTGGGATAAGGTATCGCTGCGTGCTCTGCGGTCGTTCTCGGCGATCTCTGCGTGTCAATGTTTTGCTAAGGCAGGGCAAAATCTTAAATCGCCGAGGCCGCGGAGAAGCGCCGCAGAGTGCGCTGAGAACATCCGTTAGAGATTCATTTTTTCAGAATCGGGCTGTATCCATCGCTGATCAGCCGCGTGCGCTGCGCCTCGGCATCTTTGATTTCGGCGAAGGGACCAACCTGCACGCGAAACAGCTTGTCGGTGGTGGAATTGTTCGCTACAAACGCCGGATATTGTTTCGTTCTCAGGGCATCGACCAGGGCATCGGCATCATCCTGCTTGCTGACGGCCGCGACCTGCACGAAGTATCCGCTGGTGGGAAGCGTAATCGCGGGATCAGGCTGGTTGGGCGTTTGCAGGGATGAAGATGAAGACGATGCCGGGGCGCCGGCCGCGGCCGCTGTTGCCGCGCCCGAGGTCGTCTCGCTGGAAGCGGGCGTCAATTGCGGGTTTGCGCCCTTCTGCTCCACCGCCTTGTAGAAAGTCATGGGCGGAGTGGACGGCTGAGAGCTGCCGGCCGGTTTGGATGCATTGGGAGCAATTTGCTGTCCGCCCCCGAGGCTGGCAGCGGCCAAACCCACGTCCGATTTGCGTCCCAGCGTGTAGCCGAGCGCGAAGAAGACAGCACACACCGCAACCACAAAAAAGAACAGCCCCAGCAGTTTGCCTGTGCCGAGAGTGATTTCAGTGTCCTGTGGTGACGTCATCGTTTACTCCTTGGGACTTGGCGCAAGACTCCGGTGTCGCGCCGTACGGTTTTTCTTTGCTCCTTAAAATCGTGATCTACAAAGAATGATTTACGCCGCCTTCGTCGCTGGCGGAGTGTCACCAGCCGGGGCCAGCATCTTCTGAATGCTGGAGAAGAAATCTACCGGCACAGGAAACACGACGGT
>JBAVAV010000140.1:0-5890 GCA_049585895.1 Candidatus Sulfotelmatobacter sp.
CCTTTGCGCGGAATGTGCCCAGCCAGTTCACTCACCAAACCCGCGACAGTAGCGGACTCCCGGCCTTCCGGTCTGGTCCCGAAAAGCTCTACCAGGCGGTCGACGTCCATTCCTCCAGAGACGATGAAAGCATGATCGCCTTCGCGAACGATCTCTGGCTTTTCGTGCTCGTCGCGAATTTCGCCTACGATCTCCTCTACCAGGTCTTCGATAGTTACCAGGCCGGCCACACCGCCGTATTCATCCACCACGATCGCCATGCGGATATTGTTCTTCTGCATTTCGCGCAAGAGATCGCTGCCCAATTTGCTCTCGGGAACGAAATACAGGTCTCGGCGCATAAGCGTATCGAGCGTGCGTTTGCCCGCCTCGGTGTCGGGGACCTGCAGCACGTCCTGCGCGTAGACAATGCCTTTGATGTTGTGGACGCTTCCCTCGTACACCGGAACCCGCGAATAACGCTTGGTGCGCAGCATTTCGATGAAGCGCTCGACCGTTGTGTCCATGGGGACGGCGAACATCTCAGGGCGCGGCTTCATCGCTTCGCGCACCGTCTTGCCGCTAAACTCCACCACCGACTGAATCAGGTCGCGGTCGCCCTCTTGAATAATGCCTTCTTCCTGGCCGGCTTCGATCAACGCATCTACGGCCTCGGCTGAAGTCTCCGGTAACTCGCCCGTATTCTGGCGGGTCAGGGTCGCGACGGATTTCAGGAAGCCGAGGATGACGGTTGCGGGCATCACCAGGTAGATCAGGAGCCTCAACAACCAGCTCCAGCGGATCAACCAGGCCCCATTCGTCCGCGAGAAAAATACAAAAGGAAGGAAGCGGTTGCACACGATGACGATCAGAATCAGGCTGATCGTAGCCTCGAGGATCTCGTAGATGCTCCACCGCTGGTCGCCAAACACGGCAAAGCCCACCAGCAAGGCAATGGCTGCCATGGTCAACTGCGCCAGAACTGCCATGGACAGCGAAGCTCGCGTCCGGCTGACGCGCAGACGCGGCTCGATCTTCTGCTCGAAGATGTCGATGTTGTCCTGAAATTCGCGCGACAGAAACTTGCCGATTTCCTGATAAACGCGATCCACGTAGGAAACCAGCGCCAACAGCCCGAGCAGCGGAACAAGCACGAGCACGATGGTCAGATTCATGCCGCACCCCGGCTTCGCGCTGCGGCACGTGACTCCGAAAGCTGTTGCGGGCCTTTCCGCGAAGGGCGTTCCGCCCGTTCGAGCAGTCCCAGAGGCAGTCTGAGTTGCCGCCGCAGGTGAAATTCCTTCCGCGCCATCTCGCCATTATCGCGTTCGTGATCGAAGCCCGCCAGGTGAAGAACTCCGTGTAAGGCGAGGATTTTTATCTCCTCGGCGAGCGAGTGCCCGAGCCGGCTGGCGTTTGCTCTGGCGATTTCCGCCGAGATCGCCACATCCCCGGCGAAGGGCCTGGCTGGGCGCAGCCCGGCTTGAATCGCCGGAAACGACAGCACATCGGTTGGCTTGTTTCTTCCCAGAAACTGACGATTCAAGGCTCGCAACTCCGCGCTGCCAGTCACCAGTACATTCACCATGCCCTTAAGCCTTACCGCGCGCCTGGCGCGGCGCAAGAACCGTTCCAGAGCAGGCTTGCTCAAGCGCTCGATCGGCCTTTGCAGAATGACCAAGTCTTCCCCTGTCTTCTGCCTTCCCCCCGGAACTTCAAAACGATCATCAAAACCAACAGGGGAGTCCGCTGTGTGATCTCTCTCTTGTAGCAATCTCTAATCTTCAACGTTTGTGTTTAATGCGGCCTTCTCCCCGCTGGCGGCCGGCCCGCCATTCGCTCGGTTGCTGGCTCCCGGCGTTTTCCCTTCCGCATTGTTCAGTTCCGCGGCGCTGGCCTCGACGCTCCTGCCTTCCGCCAGCAGCGGCATCTGTTGCTCGGCCATGCGTACTTTGTGCCCGTCATAGGCGCGGATGATGCGCTGCACCAGGTGGTGCCGCACCACATCGGCTTCGTCAAAGTAAACAAACGTCAATCCTTCCACGCTCTTCAGCACGTCCGCCGCCTCCAGCAGGCCGCTGCGGCGGGCGTTGGGCAGATCGATCTGCGTCACATCGCCCGTGATCACCGCCTTGGAGTTAAATCCCAGACGCGTGACGAACATCTTCATCTGCTCCGAGGTCGTGTTCTGCGCCTCATCCAGAATCACAAACGAATCGTTCAGCGTGCGGCCGCGCATGAAGGCGATCGGCGCGATCTCGATAACATTCTTTTCCAGAAAACGGTCCACTTTTTCCGGATCGAGCATGTCATACAGCGCGTCGTAAAGAGGACGCAAGTAGGGATCAATCTTATCTTGCAGTGTGCCCGGAAGAAATCCCAGCCGCTCTCCCGCTTCCACGGCAGGGCGCGCCAGGATGATGCGGTTGACGCGCTTGGCCAGCAGAGCAGAAATCGCCATAGCCACGGCGAGATAAGTCTTGCCCGTACCGGCCGGACCAATCCCGAAGACCATGTCGTATTTCTCGATAGCTTCCAGATAGCGCCGCTGGTTAATGCTCTTGGGCTGTACTGTGCGCCGGCCGAAAGAGCGTTGGCGTCCGGCGTCCGCCAGCCCGCGCAAGGTTGCATTCGGGTCCGCCGTCAGCACGCGCAGCATGCTGTTGAGGTCGCCGTTGTTGAAGGTGTGCCCGGAGCGCTGCAAGGTCTCGTAGTCCACGAAAACCTGCTCGGCGCGCGCCACATCGCGGGCCGCGCCTTCCAGTTCAATGGCATTCGACCGCAGATTGACCGTGATGTTGAGGCCGTCTTCCAGCACCCGCACATTCTCGTCGCGCGTGCCGAACAGCGTCTCGATGTTTGGGCTAATCCCGATGCTTTTCTTCATTCAGTGTCTTTGAGGAACCATGCGGAGATAGCTTAACGATCCATGTAGAAACAGCTGCTTCAGCTGTCCAGCCGAGCGAAGCGAGGCGTCGACCAATACCGCTTAGAAAACACTCACACCTCGCCCACTTCACAGACAAAACAAGATTATGCTTCGAGACGGGACCGGCCGGGATGCTCATGCCCAAGAGGCAAGCCGCTACCATTAATTCAAGCCTACCCCGGCCTCAAGTGGGAGTCAATGGTGACGGAAAGGCGGTAGTGGGTCAGTTTGATTTCCACAGGGCAAGGGCATTTAGCGCTCGAGCCGTCGATAGATTAGGCGTGCATAGCGAAAGACGATCAATATTAGAACGGGTAAATTAAAAGCAATTGACCAGTTGAGGCGGTGGAGATGGAAAATCTGATAAATCATCACAACAGTGTCCGCACCTAGGAGGAACATCAGCGGAAGCAGCCGAAGGAACATTGAGCGCAGTGATTGGCTTTCGAGGGCGCGAACATCCCAACCCCTGTCCAGAAATTCAAAGGATTCAAACAAGCGGCTCATTCCGTGCCAATTATAGCCCTTAACCAGCCTTCCCCCATGTGTTTGACCGGCCGGGAGTTGCTCCCTATAATAAGTGATTCGGACTCACCCGAATATCTCGCTGTACAAGCAAAGGTAGCGAACCAGAATGGCTAATCATTTCTCGGCGCTTAAGCGCGCCCGCCAAACCACGAAGCGCACCGCGCGCAACCGCTCCAACACCTCCCGCCTGCGCACCCAGCTCCGCGACCTGCGCGAAGCTCTCGCCAAAGGCAACAAGCAAGCCGCCGAGCAGGTGTACCGCAAGACGGTCTCGGCTCTCGACAAGTCCATCCAGAAGGGCATTCTGCACGAGAACACCGCTTCGCGCTACAAGTCGCGCCTGGGCGCGCGCGTGAGTGCGCTGAAGTAGGTTGTGTGCGGAGCGACTCTTCCGCGCAGTGCCCAGCCAGCACTCAGCCCGGGATCGGGTCGGCTCACACACTTTCCGTTCACGCTTTTCCCACAGTAATTGGACCCACCGGCATAAAACGCAGCATTAAGAAAAGGGCTCCAGTCAAACCATGACTGCATTGCTGCCGCCGTGAGAACGTTGTGCGTATCGAACCCAAGGTGGCGCGCCGTGTAGAGTCCAGAGGGCGTCGAAGGCGGTTCCGGGCCATTCGGTGGGACAAGCCTTTGGAGCTTGAGGCGCGTCCCTTTATTTTTTGCAGGACTCGTCTGCGAACGAAGGCCAATCCGCTTCCAGGTTGCTCCGCCGTCTGCCGTCGAAAGAAGGTGGCCGGCCTTGGTGCTTGCCCACCCCTCCGTCGCGCTAATGAACGTTAGAGCTTGGAGTCCATCCATCGGGGAAATGTCAGCTCGCAAGATGTCACTGCTCAAGTTAGCGACCTTCCCATCGCTCCCAATAGCTATCAAGGGAGACCCTTGCGGATTCTTCGGGTCGGGCAGCGGGATCAGTACCAAAGTCGAGTCCGCCATGGCCGAGAGCCCCACGTTCCGTCCGACACCAAGGCGAAATGTTCGATCGCGCTTCCATGTATCGCCGCCGTCGCTCGTGGCGTATACGACCGCGGCCGTGGCTCTCGAATTCTCTGCGTCGCTCCCCGGAGTCAGAACCAACGGAAGGAAACCGTGCCGAGAATCCGTGAACCTAAGGGGACCGTACTCAGGCTCTGTAGGAAGATCCGTAGGAAGGTCCGTTAGCGGCGGCCCCGCACCCTGCCAACTCTTACCTCCGTCGTGCGTTCGATAGATACCGTTCCAGCTAGGGCCGATTATCCAGCCATCTAGTGGAGTCACGAACGTGGGGCGCCCAGACGTAGGTACTTGGGGCAGCTCGTTCCAAGTTTTACCCCCATCGTCGGTCTTCGCTGACAGCCCCCAGCTAAACGCCGAACTCGACTTCGCATGCATCACGACCCACCCGTGAATTGGGTCAGCGAAGTCTAGGAAAGCCGTTCCATCCAATTCGTCCGGTTGCTGACTCGGCACGCGTATCGGTGCGACGGACCATGCCTCGCCCGAGTCGGTTGTGATCGCAACGTGGAACTCCAGTGTGCCCTCTTTTTTCCCATCGCTCGCGTACAGCGCCCAGCCGTGCGATGCGTCGAGAAAAAAGACATCATTGAAGTATCTTGCTTCAGGCGGCGAGATATTCTTCCAATGAGCTCCGTTGTCATCCGTCCACCACAGGCCCTCTGTGTTCACGGTCCATCCCTGGCCCGGGGCAATAAGCTGCATGTATCTTGCGATGGCGAAGACGCCATGGGAAGAAAGCACGAAAAGCAGAATAATCATGGAAAAGGCACGTCGGCTTGGCATGAAGAACCTCCTGAACACCCCATGTTAGGGAATACCTGCCTGGGTAACTGAGCGCGTGAAACTCCTGGGGTCGCCGCCAACGGGAACGTGCGGCACGGAGACCATAAAACGGGAGAGAGCGGCGGTCAAGGGGGAATCGGGACAGGTACTATCTCTCATCGGTCTAGTGGCCGATTGCCACTCACACGGGCAACTGTTCTTGCATCCATCCCGGCGCTTCCACTTTGAGCTCGCTTGTCAAATCCATTACCAGCCGCTCCAGCACCATGCGTTTGCTCACGGGATTAGAGCGCAGGGCGAGGTCGGCTTTCGCCACCAGGCGGATCGCGCGCGTAAGTTCCCGGCGGGACTTGTAGCGACGGGCTTGCTTGATGATGTCGTCGGCGGCAAACGGAGGCACGCGGAATCCCTGCCATAGCGCGGCCCACAGCATGCGCTGGTCGCGCACATTACGCTCCAGAATCACCAGCATCTGGCGGAAAGTTTTGGCCAGCATGTAGATGTGTCCGATAGCGGCTTCTTCGCCATCGCCCGAGGATAGAATCGCATCCAGCACTTCCAGCGCGCGTACGCGGTCTTTCGATGAGATGGCGTCGGTCAGCTCGTACAACGAACGCTGCTTCGCCGCGAGCACCATGGTCTCAACGTCGCCCAGCGTGATGCGCTTCTTTT
>JBAVAV010000141.1:0-6154 GCA_049585895.1 Candidatus Sulfotelmatobacter sp.
AAGATCTGCCGTAGACCTCAGGCAGCAGGTCGATCAGGAACTTCGGTTGCGTGCCATTGTGAGGCGAATAACGATTGATATCGAGAAACTTAGCCAGGCTGGCGATGAGGTTGTAAATGGTGGGCGCAAAGTCGGGCCCGCTGTCACAGCGGCTCCACCGGTCGAGAAACAGTCGGTAGCTTTCGTATTTTTCGAGAGGTGTGGCGTTAAAGACGCAGAGGACGTTATTGCTGACGCGTACCGCTTCGACCTTGTCAGCGCGTTCCCCGGCAGCCCGCCAATAGAGAGCGTCGACATTCTGCAAAACCGTAAGCACTCGCGCTTCGGGTATTTCCCCGCGCACTGCCCGTGGCAGGTGGCCGGGAGCGAGGTGCGACTCGCCGAACAGCACGAAGATCACCGCACCGGGATGGCGCTCGCGGATCTCTACAAGTTTGGCGGCAGCGTGGCGATCACGGGCGCCGATCTTGCGCAAGTCTTCGCGCGGCATACAATCGAGCCCGTATATGGCTTCGGCGTGGTCGCGCGCTGTGACCAGCAGTTCGTGGAATGGCGCCCAGTCGTAGCCCCAATCGAGATCGAAGCGGATGCGCTGGCGCAGCTCGCTTTCATCGATTTCGCGCCGCCACCATTCTTCAAGAATATGCTGGTCACGGGCGAAGATGGTTTCCACTCCGAGCACCACCGGCCGGTCGCCGGCCAGCGCGCGCTGCTCGATCAGCGATGCGGCATAGCGCTGGGCCGTGGGCAAGGCATGGTAGTCCCCGACGAGCACAATGTCCCCGATGCGCAGTGCGCTGTGAATCTGTTCGGGCTCCAGAATCGAATCGTAATTGCGGAAGGCCTGGCTGAACTCGCGCAGATACTTGCGCCGGCCGTGCGAATCCTGGGCACGAATTTCGCGCTCCACTCCCGCCAGTGCATGCAACTGCGCGGCGCTACGCCGGGATCGCAAATTGGAAGTGGTGGACATTAGCGTCAGCTTCTAGCTGCAAGCTCTGGCTCTTCGCTCCTCGCCTTGACTTCCCCTTCGATGACTCCCTATGCTCCAAACTCGGGGCAGCGCTGAAGTCGCCTCGCTGGAGCCGCTTTGCCGAACCACCCGCCGCAGAATCTGACTGTCGCGACTACCGGGGCCAGCGGCTCAGTTTTTCTGTGGCAACTGCTGCTCGCCGTTGAACAAGACAAACGCATCCAGACCGTGAACTTCATCGCTTCGGACTCCGCCCTGCGCGTTCTGGCCGAAGAGCTCGGCATCAGGGGCCGCGCGAATCTGATCGCCCAGATTCTTGGCCAGGCCCCCGGCCGCGACGGCTCACGAGCGCACCGGAAAAGCTCTTCGTCCCCCGCAACCCGCGGCGCAATGCTCTCGTCGAAGAACGCGAGATCTTCCAAAATCAAAGAGCAATCGAATGCCGACATCGGCGCCAACGTGGCCAGCGGTTCTTATCCCGCCGACGCCATGATCGTGATCCCGTGCAGCGTGGGCACTCTGGCCCGCATTGCCAACGGCATCGCCTCCCACCTGATTGAGCGCGCGGCCGACGTCTGCCTGAAAGAGAAGCGTCCCCTGGTGCTGTGCGTGCGCGAGACGCCTCTCAACAAAATTCACATCCGCAACCTGTACCGGGCCGCCGACGCCGGTGCCACTGTCTTTCCGCTGATTCCGGCTTACTACTACCGGCCGGCCACGCTGGATGACATGGCCCGCGAGTTTGCCTATCGCGTACTAGCTCATGTGGGACTCCCGCAGCCGGGCGCCTTTCGCTGGAGAGGCTGATCGTTTTAGCGAGTCAGCGAACGAACTGCAGAAACTGCTAAGGGGATCGGCTGTTTCAGGGGAGAATTTCAGTGTAGAGGGCCAAAAGTGCAGGTCCCAGATACCCGCCGGACATGTACGAAGGGAGGGATTTTACGAAGGCGGGCCAACTGGCTTGGCAACCGCGACGATCTTTGCGACTTCCTCGTTGAGCCTTTCTTCCGGGATGTCGCGGCCCGCACTTCTGAAGCTTTCCCGAGCACTGAGCACGTATTGATGTGAGAGACTGCCGTCGCCGGCAAGTTCCTCAAGCGCTGCAAGCCGGAGGTAACTTCGGCCTGTATCAATCAGGAGCGCCTTGTCGCCTTGAGCGCTCGTCAGCTTGCTCATCGACTTTGTGAAATTTACAAAGCTCAGCAAAGCCAGGCGGGCATGTTCAGTATCGGCCTGTTCGTACTGCAAAGACGCGAGCTGGCCGTATCCAGCTGTGGCGAACATTTCCGTCAAGACTAGTCGTCCCTTCGTGATGGTTCTCCCGTAGTGCCAGCCGGCCAAGACTCCGATGAGGAGGCCGGATGACACCACAGCGCCGCAGAACTTCAGGCCTTTCATGTTCTCCTACTTTTTGCCACAGTTGCTGTCGCAAGAATCTTGCTTGTTCAGCGCCTGTACAAGCGTCTTGAGGTGTGCTTCAGAACAATCCTTCCAACCTACCTGTTTCAAGGTAGTCTGTGCTTTGCGCATCCATGTTTGGGATGTCGGCAAATCGCCGGCACCCTCTTCTACCATTGCCAGTCGGACATCGGTGATGCCGGTTTCCACGTCGATCAAGGTAAGTGCTCCGGGATCCGTTACCTGCGTCCTGCCCCTCTGTGCAGTATCCAGAATCAAATTTAGGTATTCCCGACGACCCTCCGGTCCGTATTTTGGGTCTTGAAGCCTGAGGGCTGAGCCCCAATCAACCATCCACAGGCGCGCGATCAAATCGTAGGTTTGGAGAAAATTTCTCCCCGCGAGATTGCCAAATGGGCGTCCTTCGCGCGCAAGTTCGCGTGTTGACGAGAGTTTCCATCCCGCGAACAGCCCGAGGCCGGCGCCGACGAGGAACAGCAGACCAAACAGCGCAATCTTCTTCAGCACATGCCACTCTTTCTAGCGGATGATCCAAAGTCTAGGAGTACGCGACTGCGGGTCCCAGATATCTGGCGGACATGTACGGCCGAGGCCGAGCGCTGGTGAGGGGTCGCGAACCTGCGAGGCTACGATGGAAATTGCCATATATTACTGATGTGGCAATCGAAGTGGAAACTGTAACGAAGATCATCCAAACCGGATGCTGCATTGTCGGCGGAGGACCAGCCGGAATGATGCTGGGTTTCTTGCTGGCCCGCGCGGGTGTGGACGTGGTTGTGCTCGAGAAGCACGCCGATTTTCTGCGCGATTTTCGCGGCGATACCATCCACCCCTCCACGCTGGAGGTGATGTACGAACTTGGTCTCCTGGAAGAGTTTCTCAAGCGCCCTCATCAGGAGGTGCGGGAACTCGCGGGTCAGGTTGGCGAAGAAATGGTCAAAATCGCCGACTTTACCCATCTTCCAACCCGGTGCAAGTTTCTGGTGTTGATGCCGCAATGGGATTTCCTCAACTTCATTGTGGAGCAGGGCAAACGTTATCCGGGGTTTCAAGTCGAGATGCAGGCTGAAGCGACGGATGTGGTGGAGCGCGACGGGCGCATCACAGGGGTGCGTGCCAGGACGCCCAAAGGCTCACTGGAAATTCGCGCCGCGCTTACCGTCGGAGCCGATGGGCGCCACTCGATCGTGCGCGAACGCGCTGGCTTGCAAGTGATGGACTTGGGCGCTCCGATGGATGTCCTGTGGTTGCGGATCAGCGGGCGCCCTGGCGATCCCGGCCAAACTTTCGGCCACGTGGAGGCCGGCAAAATGTTTGTCATGATCGACCGCGAGGATTACTGGCAATGTGGCTTTGTCATTCCGAAAGGCGGCATGGAGGAGATTCGCAAACGGGGAATCGAACAATTTCGCGAGGAAATCGCGACTCTTGAGCCGTTTCTGCGGGATCGTGTCGGTGAACTGCGTGACTGGAAGTACGTCAGCCTGTTGACGGTCAAAGTGGATCGCCTGCAGAAGTGGTATCGTCCCGGCCTTCTGTGCATTGGCGACGCGGCGCACGCAATGTCGCCCATTGGAGGGGTAGGCATCAATCTGGCTATTCAGGACGCCATCGCCGCGGCCAACATTCTTGGCGCAAAGCTGGCGGCAGGCACTTTGCAGGAGGCGGATCTTCAGGCTGTTCAGCAGCGCCGGCTTTTTCCGACTCGCGCCACGCAGCGCCTGCAAATATTTGTTCAGAACAGGGTGATACGGCGCGTTCTGGCTAGTTCCCAGCCACTGGCTGTTCCTTGGCTGCTAAGACTGATGCAGCAATGGCCGATCCTGCGGCGCATTCCCGCCCGCGTGGTTGGTATGGGCTTTCGTCCTGAGCATGTGCGAACGCTGCAGGGCAAAGAGGATGCGCAGGCACCGAAGGCATCGCTATCGAAGGCGCCCGAGGAAAAAATATGACCGGGAGTCGGCACTCTCGACACCCACCTTGTGCCGGTTGACGAGCACGCAGATTTCGTAATTGTAATCGCCTGTTGTCAACAGTTGTTACTTCCGGGGCTTAGCACATCACTTGCCCGGCGTCACCAGAAATGCGTCGCAGCATGGGTTGCTCTTCGTACCCCCGCCGGCAGCGAGCTGACCGGAGGAGTTAATGGCATAAGAGCCGCCCACCCACCACCGAGAATTTCTACCCAAGAGAGCGTTAATCTTCTTCACACCGCCGCTCGTCGACCAGACGAACGCCGCCCCGGATGGAAAAAACCCTCCCGCTACTTCCCCGGAATCGTTCACGGCAAATGCCAGGCTAGCCGAGCCTGGGGTGACGATTTCCTGCATGCCGGCGCTTTGAGTCCAATAAAAACCGTGTGGCACATTGTCCGGCGTGCGCGCTGTTCCGACCACTTCACCCGACGCGTTAATGCCGGTGGCTGCGCTGTCCGCGCCGCCCAATGTCCCTAAATCCTTCATGCCAGTTGCCTGCGTCCACAAGAAAGCTCGTTGGAAAGAATTTCCCAGTGCTTGCTGGCAATCTCCCGCCACTTCGTCACTATCGTTAATGGACAGTGCGATACACACAGGAAGGCCGGTAAGCGTCCCCAGATCCTGCATCCCGGTTGCTTGCGACCACAGGAAGGCATGGTATTCGCTGTCACCGGTAATGTAGGACAGTCCAACAACTTGGCCCAGATTGTTGATGCCGTGGGCGGAACTGTTGCTCCCGCCGAGTGTGCCCAAGTCCTGCATGCCGGTGGCTTTTGTCCACAGAAAAGCGTGATAGATCGCGTCCCCGGCCAGTTCGGAATATCCGACCACGCTGCCCGCGTTGTTGATGGCGGAGGCATTCGCCACATCGCCTCCCAGCGTACCGATATTCCGCAACCCTCCAGCCGGCGTCCAGAGAAAAGGCCGCTGCGCCTCGCTGCCGTTGGTACAATAGCCGACCACTGCTCCACTGTCGTTGATGCCAAAGGAATAGGCCAAGCCACCGCAATCGCCGAGGCTTGTGACGGTATAGTGTTGAGCTATCAGGTAGTGCGACAGGGCTAGAACAGAAGCACAAATGATGAATCGAGTGGCGGTGCGGTGCCCTAGTTTCATGGTTGTCCCTCCGGTTCGGCAGATCGGTGGAAGTACTGCGGCGCACCCAATAGCCGCACAGATTCTACACTCAAACAAGGTTTTCTAGAACTGTTCGTTTGATGACTCTTGAGAAATCGCTATTACACTCATCGGCGATTCGTTAAACCGGGTTTTGAGTGCTAACGCAGTCTTTTAATTTGTCTGCTAACCCACTAGACTCCGGTTAAGTCTTGTGTTTGCAACAGCATCATGCTACTCTGCGATTACACCGGAAAGGAGGTGGTCGAATGACAAGTTCTGATTGTAGTGGTTGTTGTGGGAGTCTAAGACCAGGTGAGGTGGCTGAGACTTAGAGCTGGTTGCTCTAAGCGGGGCTCCGGGCGCCGATCAGAGAAACGATACGCTAGGAGCTACAGCCCGCACACTAGCCGGTGATTCGGGATGGAAGTCAAGCGTCGGTCGCGCGAAGGCTTCGATCCTTTGGGCTTCGGCCCAGACCCGGGAGTTGCCGTGAGAGGCCACGTAGAGTGACCACCTCTTGGTCAATCCCAAACAGTCCACCGGACGGCCCGCAAGCTTATTAAGCTTGCGGGCCGTTTGTCGTTGTGCTGAAGGAGGGATTCCGACCCGACCAATTCCAAGCCGGATGCAAAGCTTTCTGCTTCTTCACAGGCGGCGTGTCACTACC
>JBAVAV010000142.1:0-3892 GCA_049585895.1 Candidatus Sulfotelmatobacter sp.
GCCCAACACCCAACATAAGGGCTACGACTATTCCGGCTATGAGAAGAGTCTTTCCGTGTTCGACCGACCAGTGGGCCGTCTTTTCCGCTGCCCCAATTGTGGCCCGGCTGAAGGCATCCTGTTTGAGTTGATGACGGGTTTCTGCGCGCACGCACGTCCTTCCAGTTTCTTGTCTAGTCTAGGTGTCGGTAGGACAAATTAGCAGCTAGGGAATCAGAAAATTAACCGGCACAATATGCCGCGCTCAGCGCGAAGTCTCCTCCAGCAAGCCCTGCTCTAGCTTTTCCTGGCACTCGATGCAGTGACGCGTCCAGGGCACGGCCTCGAGACGCTTCGCATTGATCTCTTTGCCGCAGTGGATGCAGTCGCCGAAGCTGCCTTCGCGGATACGCGCCAGAGCGGTCTCCACCATCTGCAATAATTGGCGCTCGTTATTGCTCTGGCTGAAAAGAAACTCCTTGGTGTAGGAACTGGCGGCGCGGTCCGCAATATCCTGCGTCGTGTCCTCATCCGCCGAGCGGCCGTCCTGCTGGGTGCGGGTGACTGTCCGGCGCAGTTCCTGCTGCCGCGTCTCCAGCCGTTTCTTAAACGAATCCAACTTCTTCTTATCCATAAGTCACTTCGAATTCCCAAGGTCACGCAAGTCTAGGACACCAAAAGTCTCGGGACGGCCACTGAGCCGTCCCTTGAGAAAAGGTCAAACAATCATCATAAGCGCCCGATTTGAAGTGCGTCAACCGTACCAGCACTAGTCTGCATGTCCTGTTGTCCCTTTGGAATCCTGCCACATCCCGTTAAAACGTCGTAGCGACAGTAAAGCGGAAGGTTTTGCGCGGCTCGCGCAACTGAAAACTGGGGGCGAAGGTGTTCACGGCATTGTGATAGGTATAGTCTCCCGAGGCGCCTGGCGGGAACATGGAGCGCGTAATCGGGATGGGCGGATTGGCCGGTGAATTCAGTCGTATTGGGTTGTAGGCCCAATAAATGCGGAACGGCGCGTTGATAACGGGCAGGAACATCTGCAGCTCCAGACCAGTAGACGCTCTGGGCCGCCAGTTGGTGCTGCCCAATACCTGCAAGTCCTGGGAAGGCGCTGGATTCAGCAGACTGCCCGTAGCACAGCCGTTGGCCGATGTAGGGTCGAGCTTCGGACAGCCGAAAGGTGTGCTGATCACGCCCTGGTATTGTGCGGAGGCTATCTGCAACTGGGACGAGCGCAGAATAGGGTCTATGCCCACATCCAGGAACGGCGCCAGCGCCACCGGTCCGTAAATGGTGATGCGATATTCCAGGTTGGTAATTACGCTGAGGTCGCCGCCGGGGAAGACGATTTGGTCGATCGGAATCGGCACAGTAACATTTCCAGCCCGGGGATCGAACGGATTCTTGGGGACGGGTTGTCCCGTGGGAGTGGTGAGGGTAATCGCGCCCGCACTCGGGAGGAATGCAACTGGCGAGACGGAGCGGATGTCAAATCCACGAATATCGTTTTCCCCGCCCATGTAGAAACGCTGGAAAGGGGGTGCGACCAGCCCGCCGAAACCGCTGATAAAGGAGCCTTGGACTCTAAAGCCGAGCGCATTGCGGCGGTTCTGCATAGGAAACCACTGTGTGTATTGGGCGATGGGCCGGATGGAGCGTACGGTCCCGCCCAGTCCCGCGAATTCTGCACCCAGAGTCATCTGATGCCCGTGATGCGGCGAGATGGGGCTATCGATTGTGTTAAAGGAAAAGTTGGGGAAGATCTTGCTGGTGATAATTCCCGACAGCGCATTCGGGCCGGAAATTCCGCGGAACGCGAGGAACTCGAACAGGTTCTTTGACGCGGCGCTCAGCGCCAGCAAAGAAGAGCGATCGAATGAATAAGTGACCCCCAGGCGCTTGAATGAGCGGCGCAGGGGATAGCTCAGGGACGAGGTGAATCCTTCACTCGATTGGGTGTAATTCTGCAGGTTCTGCAGCACGGCACTCGGCAGGTTCAGGTTCTGCCCACTGAAAATAGAGAGCTGCTTGGCCTGGTTGTAGCTAACTTTGTTGCCAAACACGGTGAAGCCGAACTGCAGAGGCCGGTCAAACATATACGGCTGAGTGAAGCCGAACAGAATACTGCGTGCCAGGTTGCCCAAGCTGATCTGTACCTGTAGAGTTTCGCCCCGACCAAGAAAATTATTAGTGCTGTAATTCAGGCCAATGAAGGCGCCTTCCAGTCCACTGACGCCGCCGTTAAGGCCGATGCTGTTCTTGCCCTTTTCCCTGACCTTCAGGGTAAGGTCCACCAGCCCGTCTTTTTCGTCGAGCTTACGGTCGGAGATGTTTGGGTCATCGGGTTTTAACTGGTCGAAGTATCCCAGCTGATTCAAACGCAGCAGGCTCAACTCCCAAAGCCGGGAGTTGTAAATGTTGCCTTCTTCCAGCGCGATCTCGCGCCGGATCACCTTGTCGCGGGTGGTGGTGTTGCCCTGAAACTCGATGCGGCGCACATAAAACTGCTTGCCTTCGTCAATGTCGATATCGAGGTTGATCACCTTCTTTTCGTCGTCGAAGCGAGTGTCAGGCACCGAGGTAAAATTGATGTATCCCTGTTCGCCGTAGGCCTTGCGCAGATTGTCGATGCCTTTGCCAATTTTCTCTTTGCTGAAGATATCCCCGTCTTTGATCGGGAAGAGACCTCGCAGGGCTTTGAGGTTGGAAACCGCCTTGTTGTTCTTGAACGTGATCGATCCCAGGGTGTAGCGCTCGCCTTCCTCGATGGGAATGGTGATCTCGACCGACTTGCCGGCCCCCGACTGCATCAGCGGAATATGTGTACCCTTGTGCCCAGTATCGTGAATTTCCGTCTTGGGGTTGTTGACCACGACCTTGAAGTAACCGCGATTCTGGTACTCGTTCCGCACGCGTTCGGTATCTTCCTCCAGCTTGGTGGCGTCGTAGGTCTTGGCGAAGATGTTTTCCAGGAAGATGGAGTGAGGCACACCGATGGGCCGCAGATTTTTCATGGCGGCGCGCAGCAGTCGCGAGTTGACGTTCTTGTTGCCCTCGAACTTGATCTTGCCGACCTTGACTTTGGGTCCTTCTTTTACCACGAAGGTAATTCCGATTGCGGCCGGCGGAATAGACCGAACTTCGGTCTTGATGACAGCGAACTGGTGGCCATGCTCGGACAACAGGCCTTTGATGGTCACCTCGGCCTTTTTTACGCGCGTAGGATCGTACTGACTCTCCACGGACAGCCCTACTTTCGCTTCCTTGAAACGGTCGAGAACGTCGCTGGTGGAGACCGAACTTAGGCCTACATAATTGATCTCGCGGATGGTCGGCTTTTCCTTGACCTGGACAATGATGCGCCAGCCCTTGGGCGTCTGCTCCCGGGTAAAACGGATGTCCTCAAAATAGCCGGTGTTCCACAGTGAATTGAAATCGCGTTCAAGGGCGGCCGGGTCGTAGATATCGCCGGCTTTGGTGAAAATACGGGCCTTGATGGTTTCGGCCGGAATTCTGCGGTTGCCCGTGACATCAATCTCCGAAATCACGTCCGTCTGTGCCCGGGCCAGGGGGCCTGAAAAAAGTGCCAGCGCGATGCTCAGCGCCCAAGCCATCGGTTTCGTTTTCTGGCTCATCCTCTTGCAAAGCCGTGTAAATAAATAAGATGGAGGGTTCACAGCGCCGCCGCGTTCAGACACAACAAGGGTTTCCTGATGAAAGCGAAGATGAATCGCTACGACCTCAGCCTCTGGGATGTAAGAAAACTGCAATTATACGGTAGAGCAACGGAAAGCGTCCAAGCCGGCAACTCTTGCCGGTTGCTTCATGGTTGGGATGGCTTGGCTAACTCCACCTCCACCAAGACGGAATAAAACGTGGCGGAGTTGCCCATGTCGGTAAGTTTTTCTGA
>JBAVAV010000143.1:0-9642 GCA_049585895.1 Candidatus Sulfotelmatobacter sp.
GTGTTTCGTTGCAGCAGTCGCCTTATCTTAATGTGCTTTCCGACGCTAACGTCGCCGCCACCCTTCGTATGATGACTCAGCCCCCGAATACGCGCCTTACACCGGATATTGCCCGTGAACTCTGCCAGCGTGCCAACAGCAAGGCTTACATCAGCGGCTCCATCGACAGCATTGGCAGTCAATATGTGATTGGACTTAAAGCCGTCAATTGCGAGAATGGGGATGCACTGGCTCAGCAGCAAATCGCATCCGCGGGCAAGGAGAAGGTGCTGGACGCGGTGGGCGAAGGCGCTACCAAACTTCGCAGCCAATTGGGCGAATCATTGGCATCAGTGCAGAGGTTTGACACGCCACTGCCCCAGGAAACAACACCATCACTGGAGGCGCTCAAAGCCTACAGCCTTGGCCTGAACGCAGGGAATGAAAAGGGCCCTACTGCGGCGTTACCTTTTTTCCTGCGCGCAATCGAGCTGGACCCGTATTTTGCCAGCGCGCTCGAGGGCGTCGGAATCGTGTACGACAACCTTGGTCAAATTGGCCGCGCCAACGAGTACCTCACCAAGGCATTCAATCTGCGCGATCGCGCCAGTGAGCGTCAGAAATTGAATATCCGTTCCGCATACTACACCGTTGTTAGCGGCGAAATGGATAAGGCGGTTGAAACTTATCGGGAGTGGGAAGCGAACTACCCAAGGGATTTTCAGGCGCCCCTCGACCTAGGCAGTCTTTATATCACGGAAGGTCGATACGAAACTGGCCTGGAGCAGATACACCGGGCATTGCGACTTAATCCAGACAGCGTAATTGGGTACGATGACCTGTCCCAAGCCCTCTTGGCGCTGAACCGTTTGGATGATGCACGCCAAGCCTATGATGACGCAATGACGCGGAAGCTGGATGACGACCTTCTTCATTTGGTGCGGTATGCAATTGCCTTCCTTCAGTCGGACACAAAAGTGATGTCCGAACAGGCGGCATGGTTCACGGACCGGCCTGAGGTAGAGAACGAGATACTAGCCCTGGAGGCGGAGACAGCAGCGTATGCTGGACATCTGAATAAGGCCCGTGAGCTGACCCGTAGGGCCGTGGATTCAGCTTTGCGAGCGGATAACAAGGCAGCGGCCTCCATCTGGGGCTTGGAAGGCGCATTCCGCGAACAAGTCTTCGGTGAGGGGGATGCCGGGCAACAGGCCGTGGCTGCCATGAAAGTAGCGCCCGAGAGTCCCGAAACTCAGGAGTTCGGGGCATTGGTATTGGCCGCAAGCGGCGATATCAAGGGTGCAGAGGCGCTTCTGCAGGACTTGCAAAAGCGCTTTCCGTATCACACCATGGTGCAGACCTACTGGCTCCCCATAACTCGGGCCGAGATCGCGCTCGTCAACCAGCAGCCTCAGCGAGCTATCGAATCGCTCCAGGCAGCTCTTCCAGTCGAACCAGGGCTACCACTATCGACGCAGGGTCCGACTTGTTTGTATCCGATTTACGTGCGAGGAGAAGCCTATCTGGCGGCGGGCCAAGGCAGCGCGGCGGCGGCGGAGTTTCAGAGGCTTATCGAGCATCGGGGAATCACCTGGAGCTGCACGACGGGGGCGTTGGCGCGCTTGGGACTAGGTAGGGGGTACGCGATGGCTGGCGAGAAGATCAAGGCGCTCGCCGCCTACAAGGAGTTCCTCACCCTCTGGAAAGACGCTGACCCTGATATCCCCATCTTGAAGCAAGCTAAAGCGGAGTATGCCAAGCTACAGTAAACCTTATTGGAAAGTTTCGTCTTGACCTCGATCCGGAAGGCTTTGTAGAAGCCTTCACGCCACTGACTCCGCCGCTCTCACCGTTGTAGACGATTCGGATCGAGAACGCAGTCGAAATACAAGGGCCGGCTGCTGTTCGGGCGCACGCGAACTATTCCCAGTTAGGTGTTTTTACGGCAGAATGCGCCCAACCCGCCGTCCATCACAGTTGTTGGAAAATATGGTACGCCCGTTGATTTTGCCAGCTCTGCCGGTAATCATTGACTGGCCAGGCTCGGCCTCCTAGTATGGTCGAATCTTGGGCGGGTTTCGGTGATTGGGCAATCCATCTCGCACTACCACATCGTCGAGATGCTGGGCGACGGTGGCATGGGCGTGGTCTATAAGGCCGAGGACACGCGGCTCCACCGCTTCGTCGCGTTGAAGTTTCTTCCTGAAGAAGTGGCCCGGGACCCGCAGGCGCTCGCCCGTTTTCAACGCGAAGCCCAGGCGGCGTCCGCACTGAATCACCCCAACATCTGCACGATTTACGACATCGGCGAGCAGGATGGACGGGCCTTCATCGCCATGGAGTTCCTGGATGGAGTGACGCTCAAGCACCGCATTGCGGGGCACCCGCTGGAATCGGAGGTTCTTCTGCCGCTGGCCATCGAGACAGCGGATGCGCTCGATGCCGCCCACGCCGCCGGCATTGTTCACCGCGACATCAAGCCCGCCAACGTCTTCGTCACCAAGCGCGGGCACGCGAAGATTCTTGACTTCGGCGTAGCGAAGCTCGCGCCAACCAACCGTTTCTCGACCCAGAGCGCATCGTCGAGCGGCTTGACGGCTACGATTGACGAACAGGGTCTCACCGGCCTCGGCTCTACGCTGGGTACCGTCGCCTATATGTCTCCCGAGCAGGCCCGTGCCAGGGAGATTGATGCACGCAGCGATTTGTTCTCCTTTGGCGCCGTGCTCTACGAAATGGCGACGGGGATGCAGCCCTTCCGGGGCGAGAGTTCCGCGGTCATCTTCAAAGCCATCCTCGACGGCGCGCCCACGTCAGCTGTGCGGCTGAATCCGGACCTGCCCGCCGAACTGGAGAAAATCATCAACAAGTGCCTGGAAAAAGACCGCAACCTGCGATACCAGCACGCCTCGGATATCCGCACCGACCTGCAACGACTGAAGCGGGATACGGAAACCGGCAGGTCGGCTGCGGTAGTTGAGCCGGCGCCGGCTTCCCATGGAAAATTATTCGCGTGGCTCGCAGCCGGAGTCGTTTTTCTTATCGCCATAATTGTGCTGGCGTTTTTCCTTTGGCAGTTCCGGCGTCCCGCAGCGTCACCCGGTGGCGCGGCAAATCCGCAGGCCATCGCTGTGCTTCCCTTCCAGAATGTGGGATCCGACAAGGCTGCCGATTTTCTGCAACTCGCCCTGCCCGATGAAATTGCAACTTCGCTCAGCTATGTGCCGTCGTTTTCGATCCGTCCCTTTGCCACCACCAGCAGGTACAGCGGGCCGAACCTGGACCTCCAGAAGGCTGGGCGTGAGATGGGCGTGACCTCGATTGTGACCGGACACTACCTGATCGAAGGGGATCAACTGGAAATCACCCTGGAAGCGGTGGACATCGCCAATAACCGCAGTGTTTGGCGGGATACCATCCACGTAGCGGCCTCCGACAAGATCGCCATGCGGGAACAAATCACCTCCATCGTCCGCCAGGGCCTTGTTCCCGTGCTGGGAGGACTCTCGGGCTCTAGCGACGGCGGGACTCGACCCAAGAGTGAGGAGGCCTACGACTTATATTTGCGCAGCATCGCTCTCCCCCACGACGTCGCTCCCAACAAAGACGCCATCGCGATGCTGGAGCGTGCTGTGGGCATCGACCCGAGCTACGCACCCGTGTGGGATGCTTTAGGCTTGAGGTACTACTACAGCGGTGCATACGGTGACGGCGGAGAAGTGATGCTCAAGCGTTCGGACTCGGTCACCGAACGAGCCTTGGCGCTTGATCCCAACTTGATTTCTGCCTCCGCCTGGCTGATCGCCAGGCGCACTGATCGAGGCGACCTTGCCCCCGCCTACGCCCAGGCCTCCGCCCTGGTGAAGCGCCGCCCGGAAAACGCCATGGCCCACTTCGCTTTGTCCTACGTTCTGCGCTATGCGGGATTGTTGGAGGAAGCCGCGGCCGAGTGTAACTCCGCGTTGGCCCTGGATCGGGGAAACTACCAGCTGCGGTCATGCTCGGGGCCGTTCGTGCAGTTGGGTCAGCCGCAGAGGGCGATGGAGTTTGTCCGCCTCGATGCCGGCTCGGAGTATGCGGCCATGCAAACCGCCGCTATTCTTCTGGGCCAGGGAAAGTTGGCCGAGGCACGACAAGCCATACAGGGCGCCTCGGAGTCTCCGTTGATGGGCCGCGATTTGATTCAAGCCTGCACCGAGTCCCCCCGCTCCCCTCAATGCAACAAGGCCGCGCAGAAGATCGAAGCGGCCGCTCTCGCCGGGGCGGACGTTGAGCCTCGTTATTCCGTCGGAGCCTTGCTTTCTTACTGCGGGCAAAAGGACGCTGCCGTACGCCTGTTGAGAAAAGCAGTGGAACAGAACTATTGTGCCTATACCGCCTTGCAGACCGATCCCTTGCTGGTGAAGCTCCGCGGAACCCCTAAGTTCGACCAATTGCTATCGGCCGCCAAAGGCTGCAGGGATAGGTTTCTGGCACAGCGAAATCAGAATCAGCAATAGCAATAGCAATGAAGGACTTTGAGCCTGATAGCCCCACCCTGAAATAACCCTTCTCTTGAGCCCAATGTGGGAATTCCCAAGTTTTCCTCACCCTCCAGAACGAAACTGGTGACATCCGTCACAGCCTGAACTGAGTCGGGGCGCGTAAGCTGAATGTTTCCCGGCTCAGGCCTTCGTGTGCCAAGCGTGGCGCCGAACGTCCCGCCCGGAACACTATGCTCTACAAGACCCTCAGCGCCGCCGTCTACGGCATCGATGCCAACATCATCCAGGTGGAAGTGGACTGCTCCGGCATCAAGACTGATCAGGACCACTTTCACACCGTCGGCCTGCCCGATGCTGCGGTGCGCGAAAGCCGGGATCGAGTGCGGGCCGCGCTGAAAAACTGCGGTTATGACATTCCTCCCACCCACATCACAATCAACCTCGCGCCCGCCGACATTAAGAAAGAAGGTTCGGGATTTGACCTTCCGATGGCGCTCGGCATCGTCGGCGCCTATGGCGGTCTCACCAGAAAAGAAATCGCGGATTGTGTTTTTGTGGGCGAGCTATCTTTGGACGGCGGTGTTCGTGGCGTCCGCGGAACGCTGCCCATTGCCCTCGAGGCGCGCGGCCGCAAAATCTCGCGGCTTGTTGTCCCGGAAGCCAACGCCAAAGAAGCTGCCATGGTCGGCGGCCTCGATGTGTATCCTGTACGCTCTCTCCTCGACGTAATCCACTTCGTGAACTCCGGCAACGGAATAGTCCCGCTGCGTTCCGATGCTGACGCTTTGCTGCGCCAGTTCCAACACTTTGTAGTCGACTTCAAAGATGTTCGCGGTCAGCTCACCGCCAAGCGTGCGCTTGAGATCGCATGCGCCGGAGGCCACAACATCCTGATGATCGGTCCGCCCGGCTCCGGTAAAACCATGCTGGCCAAGCGCATGCCCACCATCCTGCCGCCGCTCACTTTTGAAGAGGCTCTGGAGACGACCAAGATCCACAGCGTGGCCGGCGTGCTCGATCCGGGAAGCGGCCTGGTGGGCACGCGTCCCTATCGCTCGCCCCATCACACCATCTCCGATGCAGGTCTGATTGGCGGCGGCGTCATTCCGCGTCCCGGCGAGGTCTCGCTGGCGCATAACGGCCTGCTGTTTCTCGATGAGCTGCCGGAATTCCCCCGCAATGTTCTGGAAGTCCTGCGCCAGCCTCTGGAGGACGGCACCGTCAGCATCGCGCGCGCCTCCATGTCCCTGACTTTTCCCGCGCGCTTCATGCTGGCCGCGGCCATGAACCCGTGCCCCTGCGGCTTCCACAATGACCGCTCGCGCGAGTGCCATTGCACCACGCCCATGATCCAGCGCTATGTCTCGAAGATTTCAGGTCCGCTCATGGACCGTATCGACATTCACATCGACGTCCCCGCGGTCAACTACAAGGAAATGCGCTCCTCCAACGAGCCGGAAGACTCGTCGCACATCCGTGATCGCGTGGTGCGAACCCGGAAGCGCCAGTTGGAAAGGTTCGCCTCCGCGCGCGACAAGCTTTACTGCAACGCCCAGATGTCCTCGCGCCACATCCGCGCCTTCTGCGATCTCTCCGCCGATTGCGAGCGTCTGCTCGAGCGCGCCATGACCCAGCAGGGATTGAGCGCCCGTGCCCATGATCGCATCCTTAAGGTGGCGCGCACCGTCGCCGACCTGGAAGAAGCCTCCCAGATCGAGCCCAAGCACATCGCTGAAGCGATCCAGTACCGCTCGCTCGACAGAACCTACTGGGCGTAGCAATTTGCTGCGGTTCAGATCGGATTCTTGATCCAACCCCTGCACCAAAAAGAGAAGCTGAGGAACGGTTTCCTCAGCTTCACCTTCTGACGAGATTGCAACTGCAATTTCTCTAGTTGGGCGTTCCCACCAGGCCGTACGACAAAAGGTTGCATTCTCCTTGGGTTAGTTGCAGGCTTGGGTCACACCAATTTTCCCAGGTGGCGGCGAAGTACGTCGAATTGAAGAACATGGAGTGTTGCGGCTGAAACATGCCGTGAATGCTATTGGTGCCCTGCGTAGTGTTGGAGGCAAAGAACCTTCCTACGTAGCAACTGCCGTCCTGGGCGCCGTTCAGGCATTGCGGTTCCACGTTGAACCAATATTCCGTATTCGGCTGCAGGGTGACAGTGGGGAAGTGAACCGCGATCTCGTATTCGGTGAATCCGAAAACGTTCCGGCCGGTCGCTGCAATCTGAATGTTCGACGTCCCGCTTTGCACGCTGAACCCGCCGTTCCCTTCGGAAACGTTCTCTCGAATGTCATACCCGGCCGATTTCGGATCGAAAGCAGCGCTGGCGAGAACGTTGAAGACTATTCCTTTAAGCGCCGCTTGATACGGCAGGATAACCGCCCCGTAGGTCGCTGAACCGCCCAAGATCAACAGCGTATTCTCATCCGACAAAGCATCCGCGTTGATGTCGTTCGGATTTATATCGCCGCCATAGAAAAAGCATGGGTTACACAGTGGCGGTGGCGTGACCGACAGCGGTCCGTTGCTGCGAATTGGGGAGTCCGAACCTGCATCACCACCGAAATGGGCCGCCACGGGCGGTCTCTTCTGCTGAGCCGCTGATGCAAGGGAGAGCGCAAATATCACCGTTACTGCAAAAATCGTTGTTTTCACAAAATTCTCCTCTTCTGGGGTATCTTCGGCTCTTTGGGCCTCTTTGCACTTCCGCAACAATTCTGCGGTGGATTGCAAACCGACCGAAGTCTATCCCGCGTCACCGAGGAACGCAATGGAGAGAAAAGTACCTAACCATTTCGCCTAACCCATTGCGAATAAAGCGCCTCGCCCCTTGTGCCGTGACCACACAGCCCTCAGAGGCGGATTTCCCGTACGCCGTTTTGGCGACAGAGACACCTGGCAGCACTCTATAACTAATGAAGTGGCTGACAAGAAGTCGAGGAACGAGTCGGTAATGGGTCACTTTGCGACTTTGCGAACCCTTCGCGGCCTTTGCGGTTAAGAGCTTGGAGCTTTTAACCGCAAAGATCGCAAAGAATGCCGCCAAGTTGGCAAAGACATCCTTGATTCCGGTGAGCGTTGCTAGACTCCGCCTCCAAACCGTCCACTAACCGAGTAGAACACGCATAAGAGAAAGGCCCCCGAGCCCTTTTCTGCCCCCGCAACCAGACCAGATTCGGTTCAAAGTGAGACAGGGGTATCCTCCAAGGTAGCCCCCTGGAAGATTTAACTTGACCGGATTGACGATTTACCGCTAAATTAACGTGTTCCACGGACATCCGGAACCTGGGCTTATTCTTCCGTACTTCGGCCAGTGACCCATTCTAGGAAATTGAGCATCTTTGGGGTCCAGTTGCGCATCTATTCCGTTAGAAAGTGCTCTGAATCCTTTGTAAACTTTCTGGAATCAGTGACTTAGGTTGTGGCCGGTCCTCGCGCGTTCTGGAAAGGGAGTAAGGATGCAGTGAATGGATTTCATTCATAAGCGAAGGAGAAACCAACCCCATGCGCTCTGATCGTGTCTTTGATGCTTTACAGACTTTGCGGAACCGTTATATGCTTTGCCAGCTTGCTTCCAAGGCCACGCGGAAGTTCCATCGCCCCAGCACCAGAATCCAGGAAACGATGAACGGCGTATTGGACCGGATCGCAGGCTCGGAGCGGCAGGCGGTTCTGTCGGAACCGGAGAATTTTGCTGAGGCCCAACGGCGGGCTGCGTAACCAGTCCCGCCTTTTCGCCCCGTAGTTGCTTTGTCTTCCCCCGAATAACCCTCCTTTTGAAAATCTCCCGTCAACACTAGCCAACACGTCTAAGTGAACGGGTTTAGGTGAATCATGACCATTGCTGAACTGAAAGAAAAGAACATCACCGAGCTGACCAAGATTGCAAGGACCTTGGATTTGCCTGGTGCCAGCGGACTGCGCAAGCAGGACCTCATCTTCAAAATCCTGCAGGCGCAAAGCGAAAAAGAAGGCCACATCTTCGCCGAGGGCGTGCTCGAAATCCTGCCTGATGGCTACGGCTTCCTGCGCTCGCCGGATTACAACTACCTGCCCGGCCCCGACGACATTTACGTCTCGCCTTCGCAAATCCGCAAATTCGATTTGAAAACCGGTGACACCATCAGCGGCCAGGTGCGCCCGCCGCACGAAGGCGAGAAATATTTCGCGCTGGTCAAGATCGAGGCCGTCAACTTCGAATCGCCCGACGAGGCCCGCAACAAGATCCTGTTCGACAACCTGACGCCTCTCTACCCGCAGGAGCGCCTGAAGCTCGAGACGACGCGTGAGAACGCCAGCGCCCGGGTCATGGACCTGCTCACTCCCCTGGGCAAGGGCCAGCGCGGCCTGATCGTTTCGCCTCCTCGTGCCGGCAAGACCATGCTGTTGCAGAACGTCGCCAACTCCATCACCACCAACCATCCCGAAGTCGTGCTGATGGTGCTGCTGATCGACGAGCGCCCGGAAGAAGTCACTGACATGCAGCGTTCCGTGAAGGGCGAAGTGATCTCTTCCACCTTCGACGAGCCCGCCGCCCGCCACGTGCAGGTCGCCGAAATGGTGATCGAAAAGGCCAAGCGTCTGGTCGAGCATAAGCGCGATGTCGTCATCCTGCTCGATTCCATCACGCGCCTGGCGCGCGCCTACAACACCATCGTTCCGCCCTCGGGCAAAGTGCTCTCCGGCGGCGTGGACTCCAACGCCCTGCAACGCCCCAAACGATTCTTCGGCTCGGCCCGCAACATCGAAGAAGGTGGCTCGCTAACCATCATCGCCACCGCCCTCATCGATACCGGCTCCCGCATGGACGACGTGATCTTTGAGGAATTCAAAGGCACGGGCAACTCTGAAATCATCCTCGAGCGCAAGCTGGTCGATAAGCGCGTCTTCCCCGCCATCGACATTCAGCGCTCCGGCACACGCAAAGAAGAGCTGCTCATTCCCAAGGAAGACCTGCAGCGCATCTGGGTGCTGCGCAAGGTGTTGAACCCGCTGTCGCCGGTCGAGGCCATGGAGTTGCTCATCGACAAGTTGAGCAAGACCAAAGCCAACGGAGAGTTCCTGTCGAACATGAGCGCGTTGTAAACCCCCGATGTAGGGCTCTCGGCGGTGAAATTTGCCTATCCTCGCCCCGACTTTACTCTGTGTCCCTCTGTGCCCCCTGTGGTTC
>JBAVAV010000144.1:0-5549 GCA_049585895.1 Candidatus Sulfotelmatobacter sp.
GTTATGAGTATGTGGAGCGTAATGGCTGGGGCCGGAAGAAGAAACAATACCTGGATTTGATCGATTCTCTTTCGACAGAGCTTTTTGCCGATGTTCAACCGTCACTCGGCCAGGCATCGGCGCTACAGCGAGACCGCCGATCGCATCCAAGTGCGGAGCCTTTCGCGGAGGACGTGGGCAACCGAGCCCTCGAGTTAAGCGATCCCCCGTCGGTATCGCCGGCCAAAAGCCGTTCATTTCATGGCGGGTAACTCCGTAGATTGCAATGTAACTGTTATCGGGGCGGGGCCTTATGGGCTTTCCTCGGCGGCATACTTGCGGGCGGCGGGCGTGGAAACGCGAGTGTTCGGCGAACCGATGGCATTCTGGGAGAAGCAGATGCCAGTCGGCATGTGCCTGCGGTCAAGTTGGGAGGCCTCGCATATTGCCGATCCCCGGAGCGCCATGACCCTCGACGAATATTGCCGTGAGAATGGCAATCGCATGTCGAGACCGATTCCGCTCGAGCGCTTCGTTGACTATGGCCGGTGGTATCAGGGCCGGGCCGTGCCGGATCTGGATAAGCGTCACGTGAGTAGAGTGGAGCCCGGCTCTCGCAGATTCAAGGTGGTTCTGGCGGGCGGCGAGGAATTGACAGCACGGCGGGTCGTGGTAGCCGCCGGAATCAGCCCGTTTGCGGCTCGGCCTGCGGCGTTCGCCGGCATTCCTTCTGCCCTGGCTTCGCATACCAGCGAGCACAGTGATCTCCGGAAGTTCAAGGGCCAGCGGGTGGCGGTCATCGGCGCCGGGCAGAGCGCTTTGGAGTCCGCAGCGCTATTGAGAGAGGCAGACATTGAGGTCGAGGTAATTGCGCGCAAAAAGATTCTCAACTGGGTAGGGTTACATACGCGGTTGCATCATCTGGGCGTGATTTCCAGAATGCTGTATTCGACGCGCGACGTAGGCCCGGCGGGCATCAGCCGTTTGGTAGCGATGCCGGTGCTGTTTCGCGCTCTTCCTCGCAAGATTCAGGATCGTACGGCATGCCGTGCGATCCGGCCGGCCGGCGCCGGGTGGCTGCAGGCACGTATTGCAGGAGTGCCCATCACAATGGGACGCAAGGTGGTATCCGCCGATGTGGCAGGCAGCCAACTTCTCCTTCGAGTTGACGATGGAACCGAGCGCATTGTTGATCATGCGCTTCTGGCAACTGGATTCCGGGTTGACGTTTCGCGGTATCCGTTCCTGTCTCCGTCATTACTGAAACATCTGGAAACCGTGAACGGCTTTCCGGTGCTTAGGCGCGGACTGGAGTCTTCGATTCCTGGGTTGCATTTCCTCGGGAAACCTGCGGCATGGAGCTTCGGGCCGCTCCTCGGCTTTGTTTCGGGAGCGGAGTTTGCCTCGAACGAACTGGTTCGCTTCATCACTCGGAACAACGGAAGCAACTGATCCGTGAGCAGCACGTTAACCCAACCCGTCCCCAGGTCCCGCATCGCGCAGTCTTGGCACAATAGCGCGGGGGCGGTCGTGATCGGCGGCGACTACCAGGGGTTGGGCATTGTCCGCAGCCTGGGGCGGCGGGGAGTGCCTGTCTGCGTCGTGGACGACGAATATTCAATCTCCCGTTTCTCGCGGTACTGCACGCGATTTGTGAGAATGGCAGACTTGCGTGATCAGCGTAAGGCGGTGGATGGCCTGCTGGAGATCGGAGAACGGCTCGGCTTGGACGGTTGGATCCTTTACCCCACCCGGGAGGAACTGGTTGCCGCCTTATCGGTTAACCGTTCCGAACTCAGTGAAGTGTTCCGGGTTCCTACACCAGGTTGGGAAAGCGTGAAGTGGGCCTGGGACAAGAGAAATACTTATCGACTTGCCCAGAAACTCGAAATTCCAACGCCGGTCACGCACTATCCCGAGAATATCGACCAATTGGATCAACTCCACGGCCTTACACCCCCGGTTGCCATTAAGCCGGCGATCAAGGAGCACTTCTTCTACGCTACCAAAGCCAAAGCCTGGCGCGCGAACAGCCAGGCCGAGTTGAGAACACGGTTTCAAGAGGCATCTGAGCTAGCCGGTGAGGGAGAGATGATGGTGCAAGAGCTGATTCCCGGCGGTGGCAGCCAGCAGTTCTCCTACTGCGCGTTCTTCCGTGGCGGGGAAGCAGTGGGCAAGATGGTGGTACGGCGCACGCGTCAACACCCTCTCACGTTCGGAAGAGCGAGCACGTATGTCGAGACCGTGGACGTCCCTATCGTCGAGGAGTTGTCGGAGCGATTCTTGCGCGCGATCGATTACTATGGCCTCGTCGAACTGGAGTATAAGCTCGATCCACGCGATTCCCAATACAAGCTGCTCGACGTAAATGCCCGGACCTGGGGCTATCACAGTCTGGGGGACCGCGCGGGTGTCGATTTCAGCTACATGCTCTACGCGGATCAAGTTGGTCTGCCCGTGTTATTCAGTAAAGGCCGCCCCGGAGTAGCGTGGGTACGCACCATTACAGATCTACCTGCCGCATTGATGGCCATTATGGGCGGGGAAACTGATTGGAAGAGCTATTTCCGCTCGTTGAGAAACTGCAATGTAGAAGCAGTGTTCAGTCCACGGGACCCTCTCCCTGGCCTCGCTGAAGTGGTCCTTATCCCGTATTTGGCAGTCAAGAGGGGTTTCTGAACCACTCTAACGTGCACGGATCAGGAAGCGGCAGCTTCTCTGGCCGCGCCTCTGCCAGTTCGATGATGCGGTATCTAAGGAGTCTTCGCCATGACTGCTCTCCCCCTTCGCCGGCAAGAAACACCTGCGATTCCTCGGCTGGTCAGCATCGAGTCTGAGAGTGCGATCTATCGAGACGGCAGCTACCTGAAAAACAACCCCTCCTGGCATAGTGAGGAATCACCTTTCAAGGTGAGGCAAATCCAGCGAATGATAAGGCAGCAGAACCTGGCGCTGAAAACCGTATGCGACGTAGGTTGCGGCGCAGGGCTGGTGCTGGCCGAACTGCAACCGCATCTTTCCCCGGATTGTGTTTGCTGGGGCTACGATGTTTCTCCGGATGCGCTTGCCATGAGCGCGAGCCGGGGCAACGAGAAACTTCGTTTTCGCCTGCGCGACATTCGAAAAGACAAGTGCGACACCTACTTCGATTTGCTGTTAATGCTCGATGTCTTTGAGCATGTTGAGGACTACATGGGACTGGTGAGAGCTGCCCGGTCCAAAGCAAAGCAGAAACTGTTTCACATCCCACTGGATCTCTCGGTCCAGGCGGTCCTGCGTAAGAACGGTCTTCTGCTTCGCCGCGATCATCATGCGCACCTCCACTATTTCACGAAGGAAACCGCCTTGCGCACGTTAACCGACGTGGGATACAAAATCGTAGATCATTTCTACACTCCACGATGCATCGAACTGGGCGATCTGCTCGTGCAGAAGGTTGCAAGGATTCCGAGAAAACTTGGCTTTGCCGTTTTCCCGGAATTGACGGTGCGCGTGCTTGGCGGATACAGCCTGATGGTGCTGGCAGAATAGACGATGCTCTTGCGAGCAATCTGTGCTCTCGTTTTATTGGGCATCCTGGCGGCCGGGCTGTGGCCATTCCATGCTCCCAGGAATGAAATCAGATGGCTGGCTCCAGGAAACGGCCTTTTCTTCGGCGAGCACGGCAACATAGTGAGTGCGGGAGCGTTCAAGGCCAGCCCGTCGCAGGGGGACAGTTCCTGCAGTCTCGAAGTGTGGCTGGAACCGCGCCGAGTACACTCCTCAGGCACGATTCTCGCGTTTTACCGGCCGGATACTCGATCCGTCCCCTTTGCGCTGCGCCAATCTCTGGGCGATCTGGTACTCCAGCGCACAAGCCAGGACCAGTTGCACCATGCTCAAAAAGCCAAGATCTATGTCGACGATATTTTCAGCCATCAGAAGCCGGTGCTGGTCACGATTAGCTCAAATGAGTCTGGTACAACGGTCTATGCGGACGCAGCGCTAGTCAGAAAGTCTCCAAATTTCAGATTCTCAAGTCGTGACCTGACCGGGCGATTGACAGTTGGCAACTCTCCGGTGACGACTCACAGCTGGTCTGGGCAGTTAAGGGGGCTGGCGATCTACAGCCCTGAACTTTCAGCCGGCGAGGTTTCAGAGCATTATGCAAGCCTTGCAAAGAGTAATCAGACAGATCGGGCGGGGAGCGAGGGTGCGGTTGCGCTCTATCTCTTCAATGAGGGGAATGGGAACGTTGTCCATAACCGCGTAGATTCAGCGACCGACCTTCTCATCCCAGAACGTTTCTTCCTCTTGCATGAACAGTTTCTCGAACGACCCTGGGATGAATTTCGTCCAGACTGGAACTACTGTAAGGACATCGGCATCAATATTGCCGGGTTCATCCCACTAGGATTCTTTTTCTGTGCGTATTTCTCCTCCGTATCAAGGATCAAACGGGCGGCGGTGGCGACGATCGTTCTCGGATTCAGCGTCAGTCTTACTATCGAAGTCTTGCAGGGGTTTCTGCCAACGCGAGACTCTGGAATGACCGATCTCATCACTAACACGTTCGGGACTGCTCTGGGATCCATTTTAGGTGCTTGGCTTATGAAGAATAACTGGTTCGCCCGATTTGGTATTCCTATTCGTTCTTGTATCGAAGATCGAACGGAATTTCTTCAGTCGGTTGAGTAGTCACCGAATTATGCAACGGTGATGCGGTAGATGACTCGCCTGCTTTGAGTACCGACAATGAATGAGCCAAGTCTCACGGTTCGGGGTATTTCCGACACCGCCCGCTGGGTGGCGTATTTTCGCGCGCGGGAAACGCAGCGGCCCGACGCGCTGTTTCGGGATCCCTATGCCGAACGTTTGGCCGGCGAGCATGGATTTGAGATCGCGAACACTCTGCCCGACGGCAACAAGCACGAGTGGGCATGGGCGGCGCGCACCTATCTCTTCGATCAGTTTCTGTCCCGTGCAATTCAAGAAGGGGCAGACCTGGTGGTGAATCTGGCCGCAGGACTTGATGCCCGGCCTTACCGGATGAACTTGCCTGCCACGCTGCAGTGGGTGGAGGTTGACTTGCCGGACATCGTTTCCTACAAGGAGGAGATCCTTGAGAATGAGAAACCGAAATGCCGGCTCGAGCGAATCAGTTTGGATCTATCAGACGTGCCGGGACGGCGGACGTTTTTCGCAGAACTTGATACTCGCGCCACCAAGATCGTCGTTGCGAGTGAGGGCCTGCTGATCTATTTCAGTACCGAAGAGGTTGCGTCGCTGGCCGAGGATCTTGCCGCCGGCACGCACTTTCAGAGCTGGATTATCGATCTGGCTTCTCCAGGGCAACTCCGATTGATGCAGCATACGACGGGAAAGCAACTGAGCGAGGCAGGGGCCGCTTTCAAGTTTGGACCCGCCGACGGCGCACACTTTTTCGCTCCGTACGGTTGGGAGCCGAAGGAGGTTCAGGGATTGCTGAAGACGGCAGCGCAATTCAAACGGCCGCCAGTCGAGTTATTGTCCTTGCTGCCCGAGCCCAAAGGCAATCCTGGAAATTATCCATGGACCGGTGTGTGCCTGCT